>NZ_JFCC01000070.1:0-9650 GCF_000582925.1 Acinetobacter sp. 1294596
ACCTATTAATAGTACTTAACTACCTCCTCTTAACTAGACTTTTTAACATACCACTCCAAAGCAGTTTCGAATCATTAACTTTAGGTTAATAATTCTGCTTTCAGGTTGATTGATCCTGCATACTAAAAAGAGTTTTATAGATCAGGAGATAAGTATTAAGGAAAGCCTCATGGAAGGTTCGGTTCAGAATAAAGAACGTATATGGACAAAACGTCGACATGCAAAACAACTCAAACTGGAAATGGCTACAGAATATGCCGATGGCTGCATTATTCCGGCAGAAGATATTATAAAAGTATTAGAAATATTGATTACGCCAGGCGATAAAGTAGTTCTGGAAGGAAATAACCAGAAACAGGCAGATTTTCTATCTCGTTCACTAGTACAAGTCAATCCGGAGATTCTGCATGACCTGCATATGATTATGCCCAGCGTTGGGCGTCCGGAACATCTGGATCTGTTTGAAAAAGGTATTGCCCGCAAGCTGGACTTTTCTTTTGCAGGAACACAAAGTCTTAGAATCAGTCAATTAATTGAAGACGGGCTGCTCGAAGTTGGAGCCATCCATACTTATATTGAACTCTATTCACGGTTACTGGTTGACCTTATTCCCAACGTTGTACTTTCAGCAGGTTTTATGGCAGACCGGCAGGGCAATATCTATACCGGCCCAAGTACAGAAGATTCTCCAGCTTTAATAGAACCTGCTGCTTTTAGTGACGGTATTGTAATAGTCCAGGTAAATGAACTGGTTGATGATGTTACAGATTTACCGCGGGTTGATATTCCTGCTTCATGGGTAGATTTTGTCGTGGTAGCAGATAAACCATTTTATATCGAACCTTTATTTACACGTGATCCGAAACACATCAAGCCTGTGCATATATTGATGGCCATGATGGCGATCCGCGGTATTTATGAACGTCATCAAGTGCAATCTTTAAATCATGGGATCGGTTTTAACACAGCAGCGATTGAACTGATTTTACCTACTTATGGCGAATCCCTGGGTTTAAAAGGCAAGATTTGCCGCAACTGGACACTCAATCCGCACCCGACATTAATACCTGCCATTGAAACTGGATGGGTGGAAAGTGTGCATTGCTTCGGGACCGAGCTAGGCATGGAAAAATATATTGCTGCCCGCCCTGATGTATTTTTTACCGGTCGAGATGGCTCATTACGTTCTAACCGTATGATGTGCCAGTTGGCTGGACAGTACGCAGTAGATCTGTTTATTGGAGCAACGCTTCAGGTAGATGGAAGCGGGAACTCTTCCACGGTTACTAAAGGCCGACTTGCCGGTTTTGGTGGAGCACCCAATATGGGCCATGACCCTCGTGGACGCAGACATGCCACACCTGCCTGGCTGGACATGCGGAGCACAGAACAAACTGATACAGATACTTATCTCGCTCGTGGCAAGAAACTGGTTGTACAGATGGTAGAAACCTTTCAGGAAGGTGGAAAACCGACTTTTGTAAATACGCTTGATGCAGTAAATGTAGCTCAAAAAGCTGGTATGGCACTGGCACCTATCATGATTTATGGTGACGATGTAACCCATTTACTCACTGAGGAAGGAATTGCCTACCTATATAAAGCCCGCAGTATGCAAGAACGAGAAGAGATGATTGCAGCGGTTGCAGGTGTAACTGATATAGGTCTTAATCATAACCCTAAAACAACTGAACGCCTGCGTCAGGAAGGTCTGGTGGTCTTTCCAGAAGACCTGGGGATACGCCGTACTGATGCAACACGCGAATTACTGGCTGCCAAAAATATTGCAGAGCTTGTGTCCTGGTCAGATGGCTTATATCAACCACCTGCAAAATTCAGGAGCTGGTAATGATGGCTGTTTTAACCGGAACTTCTTTGACTGTGGCCGAGCGGCTGGCTGAATTTGCCGTCCAGGCATTACTAGATGAAGTAAATCTGACTCCTAAGCCGGCACTGGTCGACCAGCGTGGCAGTGGTGCACATGATGACCTTAGCCTTGAGCTAATGGAGCATTCTGCACAAAGCCTGTTTCCCATGTTTAAGGCAATGGCTCAGGCCGCAGAAAAATATGGAACTGTCTGTCAGTCATTAAGAGAAGAAATTGGTCATATTGGGCGTCAAGGTGAGAAGCAAATGCTGCAGGTAACTCAAGGCATTAATACGCATCGTGGTGCAATCTGGTCACTTGGATTAATGGTCACTGCTACAGCGCTTACTCTTGAAAAGCAGAAAAGGCTAACGGTACCTGACTTATGCAGGCTTGCCGGAAAAATTGCCTGTTTGGAAGACCGGTTCATTCCAGTACAGGCATTAACACATGGCCAGAAAATCCGGCAGCAATATGGCATAAATGGTGCCAAACAGCAGGCCCAGCAAGGTTTTCCAGTAATAGTTCAGTACGGTTGGCCGCAATTATGCCTGAGCCGTAGTAAAAGCATAAGTGAAAGTCATGCACGGCTTGATAGCTTGCTTGCCATGATGTCACAGCTTACAGATACCTGTGTCATTTATCGAGCTGGCCTTTCCGGGCTAGAACAGATGCAGGACGGTGCAAAATATGTTCTGGCCTCAGGAGGAAGTTCTACCTTAAAAGGACAGCAGGCTTTACAACAGCTAGAACATAATTTACTGGCCATTAGAGCGTCGGCCGGGGGAGCAGCAGATTTACTGGCAGCCTTACTGTTTCTGGATAGCATAACCAGAATGGACCATAAAATATTAAAGTATGACTAAGTATGGAAATATTAAATTTTGAATTTAATGCGGGAAAAGTACCTCAAAAATCTATTGTAGTTGGCTGTGTAGGTTCAGGAGATCTGGAAATTCTGATGGAACCCGGTTCAGAAAGAAAGCTTAAAGTCAGGGTAACAACTTCAGTAGATGGCAGCAGTCAGCGTTGGAATAACCTGTTTGAACGGGTATTTACCAGCCAGCTTCCACCAGCAGTCAATATTGATATCCACGATTTTGGAGCGACACCGGGAGTTGTCCGTTTAAGGCTGGAACAGGCCTTTGAGGAGATAGAAAATGCCGGATAAAAATAAACTACTAGAACAGCAGAGCTTTATTGAATTAAATGCCCGTGAACGTGCTTGGTCATTTCTGGACCCGGACAGCGGGCGCGAACTGCTTGATCCATTTGCACGAATTATGTCGCCGTGGCTGCCCAAGCAAAATATTGTACCGCAGGCCGATGATGGCGTTGTAATTATCAAAGGATTGATCCAGCAGCAACCTACTGTTGTCATCTCAATTGAGGGTGTATTTCAGGGAGGAAGTCTTGGGGAAGTCGGCGGTGCCAAAATTGCTGGCGCACTTGAAATGGCAATCGAAGATAACCGTCAGGGAATTCCGACCACCGCTATTTTACTGCTAGAAACTGGTGGCGTACGTTTGCAGGAGGCTAACTTGGGTCTGGCTGCTATTGCAGAAATTCAGGCAGCAATTGTTGAGCTTAGACAATACCGGCCTGTGATTGGAATTATTGCAGGAAGTGTGGGTTGCTTCGGTGGAATGTCAATTGCAGCAGGGTTATGCAGTTACCTGATCATGACACAGGAAGGCCGTCTTGGGTTAAACGGACCACAGGTAATTGAACAGGAAGCAGGTATACAGGAATATGATGCTAAAGACCGTCCTTTTATCTGGAGTATTACCGGAGGGGCTCAGCGTTTTGCCAGCAGCCTAGTCCATGCTTATGTACAAGATGACCGAGAACAAATGAGACAACAGGTGATTAACTATATGCAGCAGGGTATACCTCAACTGCATCGCAGTTCAGACTATTCTTTTTATCTGCCCAAACTCAGTCAAATAGATACATCAGAGCAATTATTGCCTGTTCAGGTGCAAGCGTTGTATCAGGGAGAACAGACATGAATATGGATATAAACGCCATCAAGTTTTCAATTCGGGGTAAACACTGGTTTGAAATTTTAACCCGAGGTTTCCAGAGAATTGAAACTGGCATTCATTCTCTGCTGGTTGCCGATGGACAAATAGACGGGCAGATGTTGCGGGTATTTGCAGTTGTACCGGATATTCATAATCACTTTCCACGGGCACGCAAAGGCGAGGTAGGACTCCTTGAAGGATGGTCACTGGCAAAAGCTGTAGATCAACTTATTCAATTCGATGAAGGAAAAAAAGATAAGCGTGCAATTTTATGTATTGTCGATGTGCCGAGTCAGGCTTATGGGCGTCGTGAAGAATTGCTGGGGATACATCAGGCTTTGGCCGGTGCAGTAGACAGTTATGTACGTGCACGTCTGGCCGGACATCCGGTAGTCAGCCTACTGGTTGGAAAATCAATGTCGGGTGCTTTTCTGGCTCATGGCTATCAGGCAAACCGGATGTTAGCATTAAAGGATTCTGGCGTGATGGTACATGCCATGGGCAAGGAATCTGCTGCACGTGTAACATTACGTACAGTAGACGAGCTGGAGCAACTGGCTGCCAATATTCCACCAATGGCGTATGACATTGAAAGCTACAACACATTAGGATTACTGTCTGACATGCTGGAAGTCAGTGATGCAGACCAGCCTACCGGCCAGGACATGTTTAATGTCCAGCAGGCTCTGGTTCATGCATTTATCAATATTAGGCAACAGGGCACGACTGACCTTAAACACCGTTTGAATGCAGAAAATCGTAATGTCTCTAAACAGGTACGTGAATTATTACGTGAGCAATGGTCATGAATACTCAGCTGCAGCCACATGACTTGCTGTGGGGAATGACGCCGGCTATGTTACCGCAAGATGCGCCTGAGTGGGTAGCACATGAATTGTCACGGGAAGTGCCGGTGGTGATACGCCGTGCATCTACCCGTCCTGCTGTAATTGCAGTCGGTATTCGTGGAAAATGCCGTAGCCTACGCTATGCCACCGAGATGCCTGTTCAGGCGATTACCCAACATATCAAGCCTGAGGCGCTGGTGAAAACAGACCTTGCCGAGTTTCCCCATCTCCAGAAAAGCCTGAAACTGGTAGGGCAGGTTATGGAAAGTATTGGCTTACCTTGGGGTTATACCGGTAGTACAGGCTTTGAACTGGCAACCGGTCTGAGAACAGTGACAGAACAGAGTGATATAGACCTGTTAATACGTGCAGAGTGCTTAATGGAAAAAGAGCAGGCACGAACTATTTTACAGCAGCTCGATGTCCTTAAACTCAAAATAGATGTACAGCTTCAGACCCCTTCAGGGGGTATCGCATTAAAGGAATGGGCACAAGCAGCAGGAAGTATTTTACTAAAACGTCAAAATGCGGCTGTTTTAGTGCTCAATCCTTGGAAACTGGAAGGAGCTTAATATGAGTTCGATCTGGGTATATCCAGGACAGGGCGCCCAAAAAATCAATATGTTACATGAGCTGCCAATCCATAAACTGGTGAAACAGTATCTTGAACAGGCGTCTGACGTTTTAAAACAGGATGTGCTGCTACTGGATCAACCTGAAAATCTCAGATCAAATTATGCAGTTCAGTTATGTTTATATCTGTCGGGCATAATTAGTTCTGCTCTTCTAACTGAACAGAATATTTATCCAGACTACGTGGCCGGTTTATCAATTGGAGCATGGGCAGCAGCGACCGTCGCCGGTGTAATCAGTTTCGAAGATGGTTTAAAACTTGTGGCCAGACGAGGCGAGCTAATGCAACAGGCCTATCCGCAAGGATATGGTATGACAGCAGTGATCGGCACAGATCGTATGAGGGTGGAACAATGGATATCACAGGTTCGTATAAAAACTCCAGATATATATATAGCCAATATCAATGCCAGCAATCAGATAGTCATTTCAGGTTCAGAGGAAGCAATGCAACAGGTTTCCAGCCTTGCACGTCTGGACGGCGCAATCGTAAAACGTCTGGCGGTTAGTGTCCCTTCACACTGTATATTGCTTGAACCGCAAGCTAGACAGCTATATATCGATATAAAAGGAGTAGCTTCCGCACAACCTAAAATTAAATATTTAAGTGGTACCTCTGCACGTTTACTGCGAACAGATGTCCAGATACTCGATGACCTTACTTTTAATATGAGCCGGATGATTGACTGGGAGAGTACGGTCCAGGCTGCTTGGGAAAGAGGAGTCAGATTACATATTGAAGCTTTACCCGGCACTGTACTGACCGGCTTGGCACGAAAAATATTTAAAGAGGGTTCAGTTTTATGTTTTCAGAATACTCAACTGGACAGTTTGATCACTGCAATGCAAAAAGAGCAGGTAAGCTGAAGTAAAACCTAGCTAAAACAAAATGATGTAACTCAATGGATAGAGGAATGTAAAATGATTATATATGGAACAGCAATTCTGGCAATCTGCCATCTGTTAGGTGATTATCTTGGAAATACTTTAGGCCTGCTGCTGGGTGTAAAGGCTAATGTGGGCGGTGTTGCTATTTCCATGATCCTGTTAATTCTGGCCAAAGAAATCTTGATGAAAAAGGGATATTTGCCTCAAGTAACCCAGTTTGGAGTGCTGTACTGGTCAGGAATGTATATTCCTATCGTGGTCGCAATGTCGGCAGGTCAGAATGTAGTTGCTGCATTGTCTGGCGGAATAGTTGGTATCATCGTTGCGGTGACTTCCTTAATAGGCACAGTATTTGTGATTCGTTACCTAAACCGTATGAGTGGTGATTACGAAACTTATAGCTGGTCTATCGAAGCCGAAGAAAAGACTGCCTAATAATAATCAGAATTAATGGACTAAAAAGGAAAAATTATGGATGCACTTATTGCGGTTTTAAGTAAAAATGCGCTAGTCACTGCGCTTGCAGTGACAGGGCTGATGATGTTTGTCTCCCATCTGCTTTCAAAATATCTGACTAAAGGTAAGCTGCAGAGCTCGGCTATCGCTATTACGTTAGGGCTGGTCGTCGCCTACTTCGCTGGTGTATATACGCAGGGTACGAAAGGAATTTCAGATATTGCAGTTTTCTCAGGTTTTGCCTTGCTGGGTGGGGCCATGATTCGGGATCTTGCCATTGCTTCAACAGCATTTGAAGTTGATGTAAAAGAAGTGAAAAAAGCTGGGAAAATCGGTTTTGTTGCCCTATTACTGGGCTGTGTAGTGCCTTTTATAATTGGTGCTATGATTGCCTGGGTAATGGGATATAAAGACCCTGTTTCAATGACGACTATCGGAGCTGGCGCAATGACTTATATTGTAGGCCCGATTACCGGTACGGCCATTGGTGCCAGTTCTGAAGTTATTGCATTGTCTATCGCAATTGGCCTGATCAAATCTGTCTTCTTTATGGTCGGTACTCCTTTACTTGCAAAATTTATGTACCTGAAAAGCCCGCGCTCAGCCATGGTTTTTGGCGGCCTTGCAGGTACCACCAGCGGTACTGCAGCAGGCCTTGCTGGAACAGATGTTCGTCTGGTGCCTTATGGTGCGCTGGTTGCAACTTTTTATACAGGACTGGGATGTCTGCTTGGACCTTCTGTATTTTTCCTGACAATAAATGCTCTTTTTGGCTAAAACTGTTAACACCCTCAAATGAGCAATAGCTGAAATCAACTCTGTTGCTCAATTATTCAAGCAGATACTGCTGGGCAAACATCCGGCATTCTGCAATCAAGGCCAAAAGATTCGGATCACGTTCTTTACTTTTAAGAAAGACCAGACCTATTTCCTGCTTAATCTGGTACTTCGCCTGTAAAGGAATAAGACGGACTGAGCTTTCATAAATAGATGAAATACGGCCGGGGAGCAGTGCAAGACCAACACCACTACTCACCATGCTGATTAAAGTAAAAATATCACTAACCTGTAAAAAAACTTTTGGGTCAATTCCTGCCTTCTCAAAGACTGTATCACTATCATGGCGGGGTGCGAAACCTTTTGAAAGTGTCAGGAATGTCTCATCTTTAAGTAAACTCAGATCAATTTCATGTTCTTCGGCGAGCAAAGAGTTTTTATTTACAGCCAAGTAAATACTGTCCTGAAACATAGGTAGCCGTTCAAAATCCAGATCATCTGTGGTGTCATTGAGAGCCACAATAATTGCATCCAGCTCGGTAGATTTTAATTTTTTTACCAGATCCAGATTGGAACTGAGCAGAAGCTGAATATCAAGTTCGCCGCGTCGTAATTTTAAACCGCTAATCACATTTGGTATGGTATTTACTGTAAGTGAATAGAGTGAACCCAAATGCAGGACTTTGGCTGCAAACCCTGCGGCTTCACGGGTTTTATTTACAGTGGTGATCATATCCTGAACAAGTTTTTGTGAATGCTCTTGCAGTACATAAGCGCTTTTTAAGGGAATCAGGTTACGGCCTTCATTTTTAAATAACGGACAACGTAGCGCGCTTTCCAGAGAATGCAGTGCTTTGTGTACGCTAACCGTACTGATCTGCATTTCTGCTGCAGTTTTCGACAAATTTCCATAGCGCATGAACATTAGAAATATCTGTATTTTTTTTAGAGTGAGCTCTTCATCAATTTCCATATCTTCTGTTATTTCCAGTATTCAAGACATCCAGCTTTTTTATCATAATGATTTGTATGGAAAATGATATTGAATAAAAGCTTCATTTCAAAAATTTATATATAAACTGATGCACTATCTAATTAAAATTAATAAACACGCATAAAAGAATAATCTATTCAAGGCTAAACCGGGCAATTTTAACTGATCCAGTTTAGCCTTAAGCGGGTTTGCAAATTAGTTTACTGATAAAGAAATAATTTTATAGTACTGGTTAACCGGCTCCGCTTTAGGATTTTGAGTTTCTGTTATCTCAAGCAGGTATTGTCCTGCGGCTGGAAACGTCAGATTTGCTCTACCTTTTAAATCGGTCAGAACAGTTTTTGTATTTTGTTCACTTTGACCTTTTTCCTTTATTACTATTTCTGCTTTAGTTAAAAGCTTATTATTTTTTGAAACTGCTAAGCTTACAGGATGTCCTGCCTTAATATTATTCGGATGACTGGAAAACTTGACTTGGAGGGGAAAATCTATTTTTTCTTTAACTTCAGTCAGTTTGTTTTTCGAGAGATATGTTTCAATACTCCATTCACGAGTCACATTTTTTAATTGAGGTGTTTTCTTGAAATCACCAGGAATAACATAGTCCCGCTCAGCAATACTTTTTTCTTTTCCTTCTGTTGTATCATAAAAAATCTTCCATTCTTTATTATAAAGCGCATATTGCAGCGGATAGGAGACTTTTGACGAGATATAGTATGTTCCGTCAAGTTTTAAAGCTAAGTCAAAAACAGTTGCCGATTTTAATTGAGTATTCGGGGTAACCGTCGTTTGACTTTGATCTGGTTGAGTAATATGAAAGACCACATCTTTTAAAGCATATTCACTGGCAAAAGGAACCTCCGCATAACCGGAAATAACAGGTATTTGAGTATTTTCAGTGATAAATGCTAGAGGCGCTACATAAGGTTCATGTGCGAATACAATGCTGGGTATCAGGGCGACTAAAAAAATATAGTTTTTCATTTTAAGCTTATCAAGGGTTTTTGAGCATAAAGTATATATGAAAATGATTCTTATTTCATAATTTATACTGTCTAACCTGTGAGCTGGTAGAACTATTAAAAATGATTATAAAAGTTATTAACTTTGAATCACTATTAAATTTCATCTAGATAATTATATATTTGATTCTAGCTATA
>NZ_JFCC01000071.1:0-8933 GCF_000582925.1 Acinetobacter sp. 1294596
ATTAATAAAACGAAGGCGAACTTTTTCACCAGCTTTGAAGTTACCGGTCCAGTTTTGCTGAGGTGTTTTGCCATTCATTAAAAATGTATAACCAGTCACATCGGACATATCTGTTTTCAACATCCGCATCTGATTCCACATAGAGCGGTCTTGCCAAGTTGCCTTTAATCCATCACGTTTAACTTGTTTTAATACATCGAATACTGTTTCGCGACGGTTCTGATAGTAATCTGCTTCTTTTTTAAGATTTTTCATAATTTGATCACTTGTTGAATTATGAAAATCAGAAAGCAAAACAACGTAATCTTTATCGGTTTTTTCAGCAGCTGTTAGTGGAGTTTTATCTTTAGGATAAATAACAAAAGCACCATATAAACCGTCTTGTTCTTGTCCTTTACTATGTGAATGATACCAATAAGTACCATTTTGGCGGACTTTAAACTTATATTCATAAGTTTTATTAGGGGCAATGCCATTAAATTTGTTAAATCCAGGTACACCATCCATAATTCCAGGTAATAATAAGCCATGCCAATGGATTGAAGAGTCCTGATTTTTTAACTTATTGTGAACACGGATAACGGCCTCATCACCTTCTTCAAATTCAAGAAGTGGTGCAACGAATTTACCATTTACAGTAATTCTCTCAACTGGTTTTCCTGTGATATTTACAGTTTGTTCAGCGATTGTTAAATCATATTCTTTAACTGCCGCCATTACCCAAGTTGATGAAAATAAACCAACTCCAATTAAGAGTATATGACTTAACTTTTTTGACATTCTATCTCACCTTTAGAAAGGTCAAGATTGAAGTAATAAAGCAAATATTTAGTATAAACTTTAATACTTCTTTCTCGCTATTTATAAAATTATTTATTGCTACCAGGCATATTCATCTTTGAATGATCCATTTTAGAATGGTCCATATTCATCATAGAATGATCCATTTTTGACATGTCAGATGAGTTAGGAGACTGATGTTGACTATGATCTTGCTGAGTCTTGTCATCTTTTTCCATTTTACAAGGTTTTGTACAAGGTTCCTGTGCTTTTACCGTTTTAGTGGCACTTGAGGTTGATACATCTTTTGCCCAAGATTGAGTACCAGCAATTAAAGTTCCAGCACACATTAAAATTGTTAGACTACGACGCACTACAGTTTTCATAAGTTTCTCTAAAAGTTAATTTCTTGCTACTACAATAAAGTGAAGCACTGAACATCTAAGTGACTTGAAAATGACATTTTTGTAATCTATCTCGATCAGATGTTTTATAACGTTATTATAGTTTTAATGAATGACTTAGGATTCGGAAATGAGAATACTATTAGTTGAAGATGAACAAAAAACTGGTGATTATCTCAAGCAAGGTTTATCCGAAGCTGGCTATATTACGGACTGGGTTACAGATGGGTTAACGGGTAAACATCAAGCTCTTTCTGAAGAGTATGACTTAATTATTTTAGACGTGATGTTACCTGGACTAAATGGTTGGAATATTATCAATGATATTCGTAGCAGCGGTAAAACAATGCCCATTCTTTTTCTTACCGCCCGAGATCAAATCGAAGATCGAGTAAAAGGTTTAGAGTTAGGCGCTGATGATTATTTAGTAAAGCCTTTTGCTTTTGCAGAGCTTCTAGCTCGAATAAAAACGCTCCTTAGACGAGGGCAACAAAGAGAAGATAATAATATTATTAAGATTGCTGATTTAGAACTTGATTTGAGAAAACGTCGGGTAACACGAGCAGGTCAACGCATTGATCTGACGGCTAAAGAATTTGCGCTTATGGAGCTTTTTATGCGTAGAAGAGGTGAAATTCTACCAAGAGCACTTATTGCATCTCAAATTTGGGATATGAACTTTGATAGTGATACAAATGTAGTTGAAGTCGCTATTAAACGATTAAGAAATAAAGTAGATAGTAATTTTACCCCTAAGTTAATTCAAAATATTAGAGGAATGGGGTATGTATTAGAGGTAGAAGATGAATAATAAATTATTCAAATCTATCAGTTTTCGTATTGGTATTATTTTCTCATTATCGACTATATGCATTCTCATTATGATGGGGTTTTTCATCCATAAATTAGTGATGCATCATTTTGAAACGCAAGATCGTACCCAATTAGAAGGTAAAATCCAGCTTATTCAGAATCTTCTCCAACAGCATCCTAAAAATTCTCCAGAACTTGATCTATATTTGAAAGATGCTTTAGTTGGACACCATGATCTTATGGTCCAAATAGAACGACCGGCAGGTCAGATTTTATTTAGTTCAGCATCTTCAATCATTAATACTCAACAGTTAATCAAGTCAGCAAATAACCCTTGGATTAAATGGAAAATTAAGAATAAGACCTATCGTGGCATGATCTACAACACGGATATAAACAAAAATACTGAAATACAATCTGTACGCATTATTGTGGGGATCGATACATCTGAACATCTACATTTTTTAAATGATTTTAAGCGTCAACTTTTTTACATTGGTTTAGCCGGTACGATTTGTTTAATGTTTTTAGGCTGGTTTGCAACCTGGAGAGGTTTAAGACCCGTGCAAAAAATGGCTAAGGTCGCAGAAGGCATTTCTGCCCAACATCTTTCAGAACGTTTAGAAGTTGAGCACACACCAACAGAACTAAAATCATTAGCAATTGCCTTCAATGATATGCTCGACAGACTAGAATCAGCTTTAGAAAGGCTTTCCGATTTTTCATCTGATTTAGCGCATGAAATTAGAACACCGATTAATAACTTAATGACTCAAACTCAAGTATGTCTTGCCCGTAAACGAGATACCAGTACCTATCAAGAAGTACTATTTTCTAATTTAGAAGAATTAGAACGTTTGGCTCGAATGGTATCCGATATGCTTTTCTTGGCAAAAGCAGAACATGGCCTAAAATTACAGAACTTACAGAATATTGACCTGGTTAAAGAAGTTACAGCCTTATTTGATTTCTATGATGCGCTAGCTGCCGAAAAAAATATGACGCTTCAACAAACAGGATCTGGAAATGTCAAAGGTGATCCTGCTATGTTACGTCGAGCACTCAGCAATCTATTATCTAATGCAGTTAAATATGGAAATAAGAATTCTACAATACGCATAAAACTTCAACAGAATTTAGATAACACAATATTTTCAATTGAAAATGAAGGCCCTGAAATCTCTCCTGAACAACTATCCAGGTTATTTGATCGATTTTATCGAACAGATGCATCTAGACAAAGAACAGAAGAAGGAACCGGCTTAGGGCTCGCGATAACAAAATCTATTCTTGATATGCTTGGAGCGACCATCCAGGCTGAATCCCTCAATGGTCGAATCATTTTTACCATTGTTTTTCAAAGTGAATCCATGCAAGGGGAATCATTTTAACTCATTTTTTGAACATCTTCCATTTACCCGAGTTGACCTTACATAAAGCTCAAACTGAGAGCCAGAGCTACGCCAGCACCTATCATGGCAATTGTGTAGCCAAATATGATAGCTCGGCCAAACTGTGCCCCCCCTGTCATCCATGCAATTGTCGCTTTGCTTAACATGTTGCTCAGTGTGGCCAGCCCTAGCGCGACAGCAGCCACATTTGTTGTTAAGCCTTCAGTACTATGCAGGCGGGCAAGTGAGACTAAAATAGCATCTACGTCTGCTAGCCCAGAAATAGTCGATAATACGAAGATGCCGCTGGTGCCCAACCATTGTTTTGCTGCCGGGACCAAGACTGCCATGACAGCCAGGAAAGCAGCGAAGCTGAATGCTGTCCCAAGATCAAAAGGAGCCATTGCTTCTATTGTTCGATCGTTGTTTTCAGCGCTGGTAATTTGGCGTTGTCTCCACAATGCCATACCCAGCAGAAGGATTCCCGCAATCATCATTGCACCACCAAAAGTGCTTAGCAATGCTGGCTCAATGACGCCTATCAGCACAACCATACGAAAAAACATGATGCCACAGGCAGCCAATGTTCCAGAAATAGCAGCACTGACCATGACGGGGTGCTGGCGTGTATAGCGTGCCAGTGCGACAGTTGCAGCTGTAGAAGATGCCAAACCACCCAATAGACCTGTCCAGAATATGCCTCTTTCTGAACCGGTAAGCCGCATGGCAAAATGACCTGCCAGAGAGAGTCCGGCAATCAGGATCACTGCCCACCATAACTGGTAAGGATTTAATGCAGCAAAAGGTCCCAGACCCGTATTGGGTAAGTAGGGTAATATAACGACAGAAAGTACCAGCAACTGCAGGGATGCGGTTAATTCACGATGCTCTATCAAGCGTAGCCAACCGTGTAAGGTTGGCTTGAGATCCAAAAATACAGCGACGATTACAGCCGCGGTTAATGCTAAAGTAACATTACCATGGGATGCATATGCACCTAAAACTAATGTCAACAGCATCGCGATCGTCGTGGTAGCGCTTAGATTACCGGAAAGTTTTGCGGTACGCGCGTAGGACACTGTTAATAATAAGGAAAGCCCTAATACGGCCGCGACCAGCGGCCAAGGCCCGAAGTTTGGTTGTAAATGACCGAGCACTCCTCCGAGCAATCCTGTCAATGTGAAGGTACGTAGGCCTGCTACTCGGCTGCCCTCGGGCAATTCACGATCGTGCCATCCTCGTTCTAAACCAATGAGCAGGCCGATGGCAAGTGCTGCAATCAGGCCTGATACATCTGGTGGAAGAAAAAGACTCTCTATCATAGCTTTTTATGTCGCAGGCGAAGGGCATTCGTGATCACTGAAGCTGAACTCAAACTCATAGCCAAGGCCGCAATCATCGGTGACAACAACCAACCGGTAAATGGGTAGAGTACGCCAGCTGCTATTGGGATACCCAAGGCATTGTAAAGGAAAGCAAACATGAGGTTCTGTTTCATGTTGCCAACAGTAGCTTCCGAAAGTGAACGGGCAACCGCGATACCGCGTAAATCTCCCTTGACCAAGGTAACTTGAGCACTATTCATTGCGACATCAGTCCCGGTCCCCATAGCGATACCAACATCAGCCTTGGCTAGTGCTGGTGCATCATTAATTCCATCGCCGGCCATGGCAACAATACGACCTTCCTTCTGTAATTTGCTTACAAGTTCCAGTTTATCTGCTGGCTTAACCTCACCATGTACTTCATCAATACCCAGACGTGCTGCGACTGTACGTGCAGTGGTGAGACCATCTCCCGTTGCCATCACGATCCGTAAACCTGCTTCCTTCAGGGTGGCAAGTGCTTCGGGGGTACTTGTTTTGATTGGATCAGATACAGCAAGCAGGCCAGCCAATTGACCATCAACAGCGAGATACATCACACTTGCACCTTCTGAACGCAGCTCTTCGGCTTGCGGAATCAGAGATTGTACCGAGATACCTAATTGCTCCATCAGTGCTGTGTTGCCCAAAGCTAACTGACGATCGCCCACTTGACCTCGAACACCAATCCCTGAGCCTGATTCAAAATTATCTGGTGTTTCAAGAGACAGGCCACGTTCGTGTGCTGCATTTACAATCGCTTCGGCTAGCGGGTGTTCACTGCCTTGATCAAGACTGGCGGCTAAACGTAATACTTCAGATTCATCGAAACCTGATGCGGCAACCACACGATCGAATACAGGGCGTCCTTCGGTCAACGTACCTGTTTTATCAATGATTAGTGTGTCAATCTTGCGCAGATTCTCAATGGCTGCTGCATCGCGGAACAACACACCATGAGTAGCACCTTGACCCGTTGCAACCATGATAGACATTGGAGTTGCCAAGCCTAGTGCACAAGGACAGGCAATAATGAGTACTGCCACAGCATTGATTAATGCATAAACCCAGCTCGACTCTTCTGGGCCGAACAGTCCCCATCCAAAGAAGGTAAGCAAGGCAATGGCTACTACAGCCATGACAAACCAACCTGCAACCTGATCAGCCATGCGTTGCATTGGGGCTCTTGAGCGTTGAGCTTGCGCCACCATCTGTACGATCTGAGACAACATGGTACTTGAACCAATTTTCTCTGAACGCATGATCAATGAACCATTGGTATTCAGGGTAGCACCAATGACTTTATCACCGATGCGTTTAGTGATCGGTAAAGGTTCACCTGTCAGCATAGATTCATCCAATGAACTGCTTCCATCGGTGACTACACCATCCACAGGAACTTTTTCACCTGGGCGGATGCGGAGTAAATCTCCTACATGGACATGAGTCAGAGGAACATCTTCCTCAGTTCCATCGGGCAGGATTCGGCGAGCTGTTTTAGGAGCAAGTCCGAGGAGTGACTTAATTGCAGCAGAAGTTTGCGAACGTGCTTTTAATTCCAGTATTTGCCCCAGTAGGGTCAAAGAAATGATGACCGCTGAAGCTTCAAAGTAAACAGCGACACGACCCATGGAGATAAATGAGTCTGGAAAGATTTGTGGTGCAATGGTCGCAACCACACTGTAAATAAAAGCAGCCCCTGTACCTAGACCGATCAGGGTCCACATGTTTGGGCTGCGATTCACAACCGATTGCCAACCACGGGAAAAAAATGGCCAACCTGCCCACAGTACAATCGGGAGTGACAACACTAATTCAATCCAGCTCTGAACTGCCATGTCGAACAGGTTCAGTTGATGGCCAAACATCGCCAAAAAAGTCACGACTATGGTGAGTGGCAGTGTCCACCAGAAGCGTCGACGGAAATCACGTAACTCAGGATTCTCATCTTCCTCTAACTCGGGAATGAGTGGTTCCAGTGTCATTCCGCATTTAGGACAGTTTCCAGGATGATCCTGTCTAATTTCTGGATGCATTGGGCAAGTATAGATGGTCGTGCCTGTTGTGCTTGCATCATTAACGGATTGAGTAGTCTGATGATGCTGTGTATGTGCATCGGCAGTCGTCGTTGCGGGTTTAGCGATATATTGCACCGGGCTGCTATGAAACTTTGATTGACATTTATCACTGCAAAAAAAGTAAGTTTTCCCCTTGAATTCCTCATGGTATTTCGATTCTTCAGTAACTGTCATACCACAGACTGGGTCTTTCAATACGTCTGTTGTAGCCTGTGTCATATGATCCTGATTATGATTTTTTTGATCTAACATGAATAATTCTCTTATGGCAAAGTAGTTTTATGGCCGAATTTCGGAATAAATCTCGGAGTCTGTTGGGCATAGCTGTCATAGACAGCGCCAAATTGTTTACTCATTTCAGCCTCTTCCTTAATTGCCAAGCGGCTGTACATTAAGAGTAAGATTGGAAACATAATCAGTGTCAGTAAAGTTGGCCATTGCAATAAAAAACCCAGCAAGATCATCACAAAAGCCACGTATTGTGGGTGACGTATACGTGCATAAGGGCCTGTGATCGCTAAAGAATGCTGACGTTGCGCGTTGTACAGCACGTGCCATGACGTTGATAACAGGTAAAATCCATAGCCCAAGAAAACGTAACTGGCGATATGCAAAATGCCAAAATGTGGATCACCTTTTTCACCTAATAGCGTTGACCACAAGTGACCTGCATTATGAGAAAGTAAGTCAAGTTGAGGGAAGCGAGTTTGAAGCCAACCAGATAACAGGTAAATGGTTAAAGGAAAACCATACATTTCGACAAATAGAGCAATGATAAAAGCCGAAAAGGCCCCAAATGTACGCCAATCGCGCGCAGTGGAAGGTCTAAAAAAACTGAAAGCGAACATGATAAAAACTGCTGAGTTAATGATAACCAGCGTCCATAAACCATAAGCCGATTCCGCATGATTCATGATGGATCTCCTGATAAGAGCTATTTTTTGTTATCAGATATATCGGATTTTTTTTGCTGCGAGTGGTTATGCCCATGACCACCATGCATAAAAATATGCATCAGTGGACACGCTAAAAGGAATAAATAAGGCAAAGCACCGATAACGTGGGCTAAATGTTCCGTTAATAGAAAATAAGCTGCGATACCACCCAGCACGATTAGACCAATGGCATAACGTGTAGACCAGAAGTTAGGTACTGAATTATTTTCTTGGTGTTGGTGATTCATGGTGCTTTCCCCTAATTCATGGGTAACTATTTAGTTGCTGACGGAGGCATACAGTCCATCATCATCTGCATCATGGATTGCATCATGTCCATACGTTTTTCCATCATCTGCTGACGGTCAGCCATATTTGCATTCATGCTTTGGCTGCCCATCTGTTTCATCATACTCATACCTCCTTGCATGAGTTTCATGTGCTCAGCCATAAGTTTCTGACGTTCTTGTGGGGTTTTTGCAGCCATCATCTTTTCATGCATGGCTTGCATCGCCTTCATGTGTTGATCCATTGCAGCCATTTTATCTGTAGCAGTGGTGCTGGTAACTGTTTGCTTAATTGTTACTGCAGATGGTGCTGTTTTTTCAGGGTGGTGATCTTTGTGTTCATCGGATTGCTGTGCAAATGTATTCAATGACGCGGCTGCGATACATAAGCCCAAAAAAATGTTTTTGAATTTCATCATAATTTTTTCCTTTAAATAATTTGGAAGTAAAAGCTATGTTTTAGTACTGAACAGAGTCTAGGAATTTGACTACTAAACTGATGAAATTTTTGGTTATTCTCTGTCTCTCTTAAAAATTTTAGCACTATTAATTAATTATTTTTAAAAATGACAAAAATGTAATTTTGAGATCTTCTCGAAATATATAGTCTATGCTGAGATGACAAAAATTTTATTTAATATTAATCTTTTAAAACTATTAAAGTTGTTATGATTTTATGTGCTTAAAAAAATAAAAATGAAATGATTAGATGACTCCAAGGCTAGTTAGAGACACATTCTTAATGTAATTTACACTGTTATTCCTTTAAAGAAAAAATACAGTTGATCAAAATAGTTTTTTATAGAAAAAAGGGTGGATAATTTAATTATTAAACTTATTGGTATATTTATTAGATAGAAGGTAAAGAAGATTATTTTTAA
>NZ_JFCC01000072.1:0-8932 GCF_000582925.1 Acinetobacter sp. 1294596
TTATTAAGCTGTTAATTTAATTAGATATTATTTTAGCTCATTGATATAATAGATAAAAAAGATGAATCCTGATAATAGATATCACTCCCAAAGGCTCTTTATACTACCTTCTATACAGCTTAAATATTAAGATATAAAAATTTTAATCTACTATATTAGTTTTTAATTGATTATATTGATTATATATTTTCATAATGGCTGATTAATTAATTTTAGACTATAATTTTAATTTCAATACCTATTATATTAACCTTAATTTAATCAAATAAATTGAGATCGAGAATTTAAAAGATATCTTATAAATTAAAAGATTTAATGACTTAAAATAATTAGCCAAGTACTAAGAATAATAAAGATAGCAATTAGCTGAGCTGCACTTCCCATATCCTTCGCATTTTTAGAAAGAATATGTCTTTCAAGAGAGATCCTGTCAACTACAGCTTCAAGCGCCGAGTTAAATAGCTCAATCACAATTGATAATAAACATACAGCAATCATGAGTGCACGTTCTATACTGGTAACTTTGATAAAGAAACTTAAAGGAACCAGTATCAGGTTCATCAGTATAATCTGACGAAAAGCAGGTTCATGCTGATAAGCTGTGACGAGGCCTGTTATCGAATAATAAAAAGCATTTATAATACGTTTGACACTTTTCTTACCCTTATATGGGGAATATAAGCTCATAACCTGATCACATAAATATACTATCTGGATTATGGTTTTTCTTGCTTAAAATAAAATTAAAAGAGTTATAAGGGTACAATATATTTATATGATTTATTGCCTAAACAGCTGTGACATTAAATAATGAACCCACCCATGCACTAAACAGCATCGCAATAATTCCCCATATCATAATACGTATTGCACCTTTCCAGATAGAATTGCCACCGGCATAGCTTGCCAGCGCACCCAGAACTCCCAGACTTAATATACCAATTATAATAATGCCTGATTGGAGTATAGATTCAGGAAGAAAAATAATTGCAGCAACAGGAAACAAAGACCCCACTGAAAAAGCCAGAGCTGATGCGACTGCTGCAAGAACAGGATTTGCCGAAGTCTGTGCTGAAATACCAATTTCGTCTCTTGCATGGGCGTCCAGAGCATTATGTGCAGTCAGCTGTTGAGCAACCTGATGGGCAAGGTCAGAGTCTAAACCGCGACGTATATAGATATCTTGGAGCTCCTTTAATTCATGGGCCGGATGAAGATCTAATTCTCGTGCTTCCATATTCAAATCACTCTGCTCGATATCCTGCTGGGACTTAACTGATATATATTCGCCGGCTGCCATTGAGGCAGCGCCAGAAATCAGGCCGGCTATACAGGTAATTAACAGGGTATGAGTGGAGGCCCCACTTGCCGCTACGCCGATGACAAGGCTGGTAACAGAGATAATCCCGTCGTTTGCACCCAGTACAGCAGCACGTAACCATCCCGCACGCTCCATATAGTGCTGTTCAGCATGATAAGAATGACGCATAGAACACTCTTTTATTGTTAAGGTTGTTAAAATAGAGGAAATTTATTTTAGCTATATATTAAGGCTTATAACTTCTGAATTGAATATATTTTTAACTTATTGATTTTAATGAAAACTAAAATAACAAGACAATTTCTATTATAGTCAGCCTTAAAAATCTTATTTTATAGAAATATTTTTTAAATATTGAGAATTTTAACATCTAAATAATATGGTATCAGAGAAGGTTAAATATTAAAAAATAGAAGATCGATACTTAAGATGCTATCTATTCTCATGATCAGGCTAGAGCAGGTTTTTTAGTGACCAATTTAAGGGAGTTATCCCTGAAGAAATAGTGCTAAATTATAAATCAAGTGATAAATGAAGTAATAAGCACAGCCGTCTTATAAGGAAAAACCGTGTTGATGCCGATCTGTAGAGATCTGAACAGGCAGTTGCTGTAGGTTATCAGCGGATTGTTGATAACAATACTAGCCTGAGCATAAGTGGGGTATTTACTCAAAAAGAAAGTTCTGCTGGTATAGGGGGGGGAGATTTTAGCTGGTAAATTTATATAAAGTGTTTAGTTTTGATATATTATTTAAGTGAATAAAATAATAAGTAAAAAAGTACCTATATAATAAATATATTCATTAAAAATAACTGGTTAATTAAAATTAATATTTGGGGTAGGTGTGATCTGGTATAGATTTGAGGTTTATATTTTAAAAAAATGCTGCTTGAGATAGCCATTTCACTTTAAGGTGATAAAGAAATTCAGTTAAGCAAACAAAATAATCATAAAGTTGCATTTCTCATAAAGGACATCAACATTGGTATAAGCTAGAAGTATTAAGCTAATTCCTGAAATGAGATTTTCGGAGTTATCAAAATGATTTATGACGTTGCAATTATTGGCGGAAGTTATGCCGGCTTATCTGCGGCAGTACCTTTGGCAAGGGCACGTCGAAATATTATAGTAATTGATGCAGGGCAGAGACGGAATCGATTCGCCGAAAACTCTCATGGTTTTCTTGCACAAGATGGAATTCAGGCGCTGGAAATTATAAAAAAGGCACGGGAACAATTACAGCGCTATAAGACAGTCAACTGGCAACAGGGCACGGTCCACCGGGTAGAAAAAAATAATCAGGATTTTTATTTGTATTTGGATACTCAACAGTCAATTTATGCTAAAAAAATAATCATAGCCTCGGGAGTCACTGACCGCTTACCGGATATTTCAGGTCTAAACGAACGTTGGGGGAAATCTGTATTTCATTGCCCATATTGCCATGGCTATGAACTCAATCAGGGAAATATTGCACTTTTAGCCAGTTCTGCCCATGTTACCCATCTGGCCATGATGCTTCCAGACTGGGGTAAGACTACACTCTTATTAAATGGTCAGCCAGACCTGTTGAATCTGAAAGCCAAACAGCAATTACAAGAAAGAGGCGTGACCATAGATGACCGTTCAATTAAGCAGATGGATTCTCATGCTGATGTGATATTTACAGATCAGAGCATCACACACTTTGATGGATTGTTTATACAAACTAAAACCTTTTTAGAGCAAGGCTGGATCAAGGATTTGGGTTGTAAAATTGAAGAAGATGAAACAGGGGAATTCATTTATACAAATGACCTAAAAGCAACTTCAGTTGATGGGGTATTTGCCTGTGGAGACGCAGCTCGGCCCGGCGGTTCAGTGTCTTTAGCCGTAGGTGATGGGGCACTGGCAGGAGTAAGCGCACATAATGCTTTAATTTTTGATTAAATTAAAAATATTAAAATAGAGAAATTTATCAGTCAAAACCTAATCTCCTATGACTATAGCCAGAAATGAAAGAAAGGGAAAATAATAAATGCCTGAAAATACTATAATTCCAGTTCTTTATTTAATGTGTGGATTGCCAGGTTCAGGAAAGACTACATTGGCTAGAATTCTAGAAAAAGAATATGGGGCTATTCGCTTTTCACCAGATGAGTGGTTATATGATCTCGGTTTAAGTTTTTACGATGATCAGGCAAGAATTAAGGTAGAGCAGCTCCAGTGGCAGCTTGCCCTGCAATTACT
The DNA here is from genome assembly GCF_000582925.1 of Acinetobacter sp. 1294596. NCBI lineage: Bacteria > Pseudomonadati > Pseudomonadota > Gammaproteobacteria > Moraxellales > Moraxellaceae > Acinetobacter > Acinetobacter sp. 1294596. The sequence goes on from NZ_JFCC01000072.1 coordinate 3,552, forward strand.
TAAACAGGGCCACAGTGTCATTCTTGAATATGGATTCTGGTTAAGGACGGAGCGTGATCATTATCGCGCTGTAGCCAAGGAGCTCGGTGTTATAGCCAAAGTGTGCTATTTGAAGGTATCTATAGATGAGCTGAAGTCACGACTGAAAAAACGTAACCAATTGGGCATCGATAGTATACCTGTGGTTGACTTGGAAAAACTGGATCAATGGATAAACCGCTTTGAGGAGCCTGCTCAAGAAGAGCTGAATTAATTCTGGTTGGATCATTTATTTTTTGTAAGAATATAAAAGATGGCTAGTGAGCAGTTCTCTCTATGCTTTAAAAAGATCTTAAATCTTTAGACTGCTGAATATTATTGCTTGGGTATTGGGTCAGCAGTTTCTAGTCAAGTAAAAATCAGCTTTACTCAGGATTTTTATCTCAGGCATTGTTTTTCTGACTATATAAATAGCCTCTAAAAATGAAATATAGAAAGCTAAATGAATAATAATTATTTATATGTACAAGGCTGTACTCATGCTATTTAAATCGCTCCTTATTCGTATAACCTGTTGAGTGATGATCCTGAATTATTTTACATAAAATAACAGCAGAAGGTTTGATTTGAGCTACAGCTTTTTCTGAATCATGAAGAAGGTGAGAAAAGTCATATTGAACAATCAGTATGCCGGGACTCGGCAGTTTTTACCTAAAGGAAAAGGAATGTTATCTAAGTGACCTACAGCAATAGTGGGAGTAGTGCAATCGATTGAAGATGGATCAGGATCTAAGGTATTCATCAGAACCGATATCTTAGAAAGTCATGTGAGGAAAATGAGCTGAATAGTCTTTAAAACTGTCTAGGCTTATTTTCCTCTCCTGACCTGAGATTCAAATGCAATTAACAGATCAAATAATTATTGTTTGATAATCATGACTGGTAAATGCGTTGCTGCCAATACACTCTGGGCTACACTTCCGAGAAAGATTTTCTTGATCCCTTTACGGCCATGTGAACCCATAATAATCAGGTCGGCATTTATCTCTTCTGCGGTATTAATAATTTCTTTATAAATTTCCTGTCCTTCAGTCAGACGGGTTTCTATTTCTATCCCTTCTGCGGCAAAAAGGGCTTTGGACTGATCCAGAGTTTTCTGTATTTCCTGTTTAGCTTTGTTACGATAGTCTTCTACCAGCGTCTGGGTATCGACAAATTCAACAGCAATAAAAGGTTCAACTGAAAGTACACAAACTGCTGTAACCTTACTGCCAAAAGCCTTGGCAATATCAGCTGCCTGTTTGACTGCAGCGAGAGAAGTTGGTGAACCATCTACGGGAACTAAAATATGTTGATAAGTCATGGTGCTGACTCCTTGGGGAATAGTTCTTAAAAGGATACTTATTATTAGATGTCTTAATATTATACGCTGTCCAGCAGTTAAATATATGAGGAAAACTTAATTTATATAACTGATGTCCATTAATTTCAAAGCTAAGCCATCAACTTAAGGCTAACACACTTCCAGCAAACAAAATGCTTTTCTAGCACTAAAGTTTAAATAATAACCATAAAATATTTATATTAATAAAAATAAAAAATGCAGGTTAAAGGCCTGCACTTTATAAAATTTTACGAATTATGGTAGTCATTAATCACTTCAAGCGCAGCCCGGAAAGCTTCTTGGGCTGCTGGTGCTCCACAATAAGGTAGGCTGTGCAATAAAACTTCCTGAATCTCTTCAACTGTGGCACCGTTATTGAGTGCACCACGAACATGTCCCTTTAGTTCGGTAGGGCTCTTCTGGGCAACCAAAAATGCAAGCGTAATCAGAGAACGGTATTTGCGTGGCAGTATACCTTCACGTTGCCAGGTTGACCCCCATGCATGTTCATTAATCCAGTCTTGCAGCGGCTGGGTAAATGGAACGGTGTTGTTTTGGGCACGCTGTACAAATGCCTCACCCATAACTTCAGTGCGGACTTTCAGGCCATTTTCGTAATCTTGCTGAGACATGATTGTTTCCAGAGTCAGAATATGAAAAAGGATATACCACGCTCGATGGTATATCCTGCAGAAAATTGACAATACTCAGATCAGGCCATGATTTCAATCGCTATTGCAGTGGCTTCTCCACCACCGATACAAAGTGCTGCAATACCTTTACGCTTGCCAGTGCGTTTAAGTGCATAGATCAGTGACAAAATAATACGTGAACCTGATGAACCCAATGGATGACCTAGGGCGCAGGTACCTCCATGTAGATTAACTTTTTCAACATCCAGCTCAAAGGCATCAATCGCGGCCATCGTTACCATGGCAAAGGCTTCGTTAATTTCCCATAAATCAACTTCTGCTGCATTCCAGCCGGCTTTCTTCAGAACTTTTTCAATTGCACCCACTGGAGCAATTGTGAATTCAGAGGGATGTTGTGAATGTGAAGCATACGCTACAATTTTTGCTAGTGGTGTCAGACCACGCTGCTGTGCATTTTCTTCAGTCATGACCAGCATGGCTGAAGCGCCGTCACTAATTGAGCTAGCATTAGCTGCCGTAATTGTTCCATCCTTGGCAAAAGCCGGACGCAAGGTGGCGATCTTATCAATTTTGGCATTAAACGGATTCTCATCCTGAGCCACAATGACCTCACCTTTACGACTGCTGACAGTTACTGGCACAATTTCATCTTTTAAATAACCTTCGCTAATAGCCTTTTGCGCGCGGGTTAAAGAACGGATCGCAAACTCATCCATCTGTTCACGGGTATAACCTTTCTGGTTAGCCATATCCTGTGCCAGTGAACCCATCGAACGGCCGGTTTCTGCGTCTTCAAGACCTTCTAAAAACATGTGGTCCTTGACCTCACCATGACCCATGCGAAATCCTGCACGTGCTTTGGGCATCAGATATGGAGCATTACTCATTGATTCCACCCCCCCTGCCACTACAATATCAGCACTACCTGCCTTAATTGCATCTGCTGCCTGCATGACAGCTTTCATGCCTGAACCACAGATTTTATTGATAGTGGTGGCGCCAACATGGTCAGGCAAGCCCGCCAAACGCATTGCCTGACGGGCCGGACCCTGTTTTAACCCGGCAGGGAGTACACAGCCCATAATCACTTCATCAACCTGATCGGCTTGAACACCAGCGCGTTGTAGAGATTCCCGGATGACGGCTGCTCCCAGCTCAGGTGCAGTTAAACTGGATAAACTACCCTGAAAACTTCCCATAGCAGTACGGCTACCAGAAACAATAACAATCGGTTGCATATTTGAATTCCTATTCAGACCATAACGAAAAAACGCAGTACAGTGTTGGTAAAAATGAAAGGCTCTTTTGTTCTTGAAAAAGCCAGTACTATTAAAATACAGGTGGGGTATAAGCCAGAGTACGTCCCAGTATCCACAATAAAAAAAGAACCAGCGGAAAATGCACGATCAGCTGGGTTACGGTAAAACCAATCACATCTTTAGGTTTAAGTTTCAAAATACCCAGCATCGGCAACATAAAAAATGGATTGATCAGGTTCGGTAAAGCCTCAGCAGCATTATAAATCTGCACTGACCAGCCCAAATGTACTTTCAGGTCATTGGCAGCTTGCATAACATATGGGGCCTCTATGATCCATTTTCCACCACCTGAGGGTACAAAAAAGCCAAGAATAGCTGAATAAATTCCCATCACTACAGCAAAACTTTCCTTGGAAGCAATAGAAACAAAAAACTCGGCAATATAGTGAGATAAAGAAAGATCATTGCTGTTCATGGCATGAGTCATGATAAAAGCAATACTGCCGTATAAAGGAAACTGGATTAATACGCCAGAGACCGCAGGTACTGCCTTGGACACGGCATTAAGAAAATTACGTGGTGTCCCATGCAGAGCCAGGCCCAGCATCAGAAAGACAAAGTTATAGGTATTTAAACTGGAAATAGCCAGAATTGGATTCTGCTGGGTAAATTCGAGAATCATCCAGCCTATACCAATCGCCACCACTAGTATGGTTAAGATTGGTGAATTTTCTAGCCAGTCTCCCGGGCGGCTAGACTTTGATTCCGGCTTTTTCTCAGTTTCAAAGTCCAGTTTAAAATCCTGCATGGTCTTGACGTTTTCACCTTTAGGGGCAGACCAGTAGGCAATTGCAATTGAGACAATGATCAGTACCAAAGTCATAACGATGGATTGCCACAGAAAAATTGTTTCAGTGAAGGGAATAACCCCAGTAAGCTGATAAATAGATTCAGGTAAACTGTCTTTATTGGCTTGTAGCTGGGCAGCAGATGAACTGATACCCAGTGCCCAAGTCGCACCCATACCAATAATAGCTGCAGCAGCCGCGGCCCGGTAGTCCATTCGCAGTTCAGTACGTTTTGCCAGTGCAATCACTAAAAGAGCCGTCAAAATAGTACTCACGGCCCAATTGACAAGGGAAATCAGCAGACTGACGGTAGCAACCAGTACAATTGCTCCACGACCGGAACTGGGTATAAGAGCCATTTTCTGAATAAGGAGTTCGACGGGTCTGGAAACCGAAACCACATAGCCGACAATAATCAGCATGGTCATTTGTAGGGTAAATGGAATGAGACTCCAGAATCCATCACCAAAAGCTTCAGCTACAGCTTGGGCCGGAGCACCGATCGTCATCGCGGCAATTGAAACAATGATGACTCCCAGTAAAGCGAAGATATAAGAGTCAGGAAACCATTTTTCTGACCAGTTACTGATACGAAGAGCGAACCGCTCAAGTAATCCTTGATGTTTATACATAGTTTTTGAAATCCATTTGTCTGTTTATTCTTGGATATGGTATCTAGCTGCCCATAGCCTGTTTTATTATTTACTTAGGACACACAAAGCAGCCGAAGCTGCTTTTTTATTCACATGATTTTTATAGTATTGGATCAGGCTGCATCATTCTCTAGCTGTACATTTAGCTGTACGCCTGTAACTGCCTGAATCTGCTCTAGCGTCACCTCTTTGGCCAGTTCTATCAGTTTCACCCCTGCGGCGTCAATATCCATCACACCAAGGTCGGTAATAATCCGGTGGACTACACCTTTACCTGTAAGTGGCAGGCTACACTGTTTTACAATTTTTGGTGTTCCGTCTTTCGCACAGTGCTCCATCAGCACTACGACTTTTTGTACACCTGCAACCAGATCCATGGCTCCGCCCATGCCCTTAACTTTCTTGCCCGGAATCATCCAGTTGGCCAGATCTCCCTGTTCGGAAACTTCCATTGCCCCTAAAATCGCAATATTGACGTGTCCACCACGAATCATGGCAAAGGATTCAGCACTTGAGAAAAATGCAGCGCCGGGCCGGGCTGTTACGGTCTGCTTACCCGCATTGATCAGATCAGCATCCACCGTTTCTTCAGTTGGAAACTCTCC
>NZ_JFCC01000073.1:0-8902 GCF_000582925.1 Acinetobacter sp. 1294596
TATAAGGTTCTTTGTTTATTGATAAAATTTAACTCACCTATAATTTTATTAATTCCTGTAGAACAACGATGGAATATATAATGAAAAAACAATATTTATTGTCTGCAATTATCTGTGTAAATACAGGGTTGATCATTGGATGCCAAACAGTTTTACCTTATATCGATACTGCTAAACCGACCACTACTCTAAAGACTTCTTCTGGAACACTGTCTGTAAATACAATTGTGCAAATGGTTTACCCTAAAATACTCAATGAGCCTCTGGCGCATGTGACACCCGTACTCAATGATTATTTTAAATCTTACCCTTATCAACAGCTTGAACCAAATATATTGGGTTTTTTTCATCCTAGTATTGAATATAAAAATCCACAAGGTGAAACTCGTTACCTGGTTATTATTGAAAAAGTAAAAATCAATAATGGATACATTCAGGACTGCCGAGCCTGCTCAAGTACAGTAGATTTATTTATATTTAAAAAACAGGACAACCATTTCCAGTTAGTCAATTCAGCTTTAAATCAGAAAGATATCCCTACAGCCGGTGGGCATTTGTATTTTAGTTTTAAACATGACTTACAGAAAAATTTAAGACCGTTTGGCAAGAACATGATAGGAAGTTATACGCTTGCAACTTTTACAGGTGCAGGGGGGGCAAGAAATTTCGACTTGGTATGCGGTCTTGTTGCCTGATGTCGGGAGAGTTCAAGTTCTTGAAATAGGCTCGGCGGGTAACGATACATCAAGTTACTATGCAGATCGTCCTGAGTTTGCATCCATTGTTACATCAACATTAAGAGTGGTTAATAACCAGAACACTTATTATCCTGTTGAAGTGACTTATATTGACCAAGATCAGCCAAAGAAGTCTTACAAAAGTCTATTTATGTATGATCAAGCCAAGCACATCTATGTGGAATATGAAAAAAAATAATCAAAAGACCTTTTAGTTAAATAATAAATCAAACATTGAGTGATAACTTAAAAACAGACTGTATTTTAAAATAAACCAATTTAATGATTTTAAATGATTAGAATAATCTTGGTTTTTAAGAATAACAGGCTAATGAGATTCAAAATTAAAATATGAGTTGGTTTATAAATAAATTTTGCTTTAATTGGTCATATAAAAACTTTAAAAGATTTACTACTAAAAGTATTAATTTATTAAAAAATAAATTAGTGGAATTTATAAAGTTATATAAGTCAACATTAATAAAAAAACCTCATAATTCACGAATTATGAGGTTTAATATATGGTGGGCCCACCGTGACTTGAACACGGGACCAACGGATTATGAGTCCGCTGCTCTAACCAACTGAGCTATAGGCCCTATAAATGCTTATATCTAAAGCATTTTTGCGATAGCAATACTAGCTAAATTCTCAAGTAAACACAAGCATTTCTCAAAAAAAACTGGAGAGATGCTGTTTTATTCATCAAATTTAGGAGATTAAAATGACGAAGCAAATAAATGCGGTGATAAGAAAAGTATTAGCTTGCCATAAAAAATTTCTTTAAGAAGTTAAGCTTAGTAAGTAATTTTAAACTGTTTAATAATTAACTATTTAGATTTTTAGTTTTTCAAAAACAAAATGAAAACAATTGCTTATTTATTTATAGTGAATTAAAAAATAATATTGGCTTTTTGTTTAATTCATGTTAATAAATAAATTGAAAGTACACAACAAACTTTCGATACCGTTTCAGGAAGAAACCATAACTATAGTAACAAGGAGCAAAACAATGTTTCAGTTGTTAAGAAAACTCTTCTGTATGCATGCCTATGAATATGAGCAGTTCTCAGAATTTAATGAGGTAAAAGAGTGTCGTAAATGCGGAGATCATAGGAGCTAGATGTATATTTATTGGTTCAAGATACCCATGGACCTGGTATGTTTCAATCAAATCTAATTCGATTTTTATTATAAAACCTGAAGAATTTTATAAAGGCTGCTGTTTTCGGACAGTAGTCTTTTTCTTTTATAATTATCTTGAATTCATTTAAAAATTTTAAAACTTGAAAGGCGATAGGAAATAGCATGACTAAGGATTTTAAAGCTGCAACTTATATTGTAGATGATAATCTTGCAGATACGCTTTGTTGGCTATGTCAGCATCAGGACAGTTTCGACAGTTTTTCTTATGATGTGCAGACTGGTGAGTTAATAGTGAATCATGCTGCAGGTAGTGATGTTATTCGTAAGGGTAATTATCTTAATGCAAGTTATGGTGTTTTACTGACGTCTTCCTAGAAAGCAGAGATATAAAAAAGCCCCAGTTTGGGGCTCTTTTAAATTTATATATCTATTTAAGCTGACATGGCATCTATACTGAGTTCAGCAACTGTTGGCTTGGCTTTCTCGGCACTTAATCCCAGTTTATTAAAGAGCATGCGGTCTTTGCCTTCACCTGCATTTGGTGTCGTTAAAAGTTTTTCTCCAGAGAACAAGGAGTGGGCCCCCGCCATAAAGGCCAAAGCCTGATCTGAATCGGAAAGTGATTCACGCCCGGCAGAAAGGCGGATATAACTTTGTGGCATGATAATGCGGGCAACCGCAATAGTTCTGATCCATTCGGTGACATCCAGTTTTTCAACATCAGCAAGAGGCGTACCTTCAATCGGTACCAGCATATTGATTGGTACTGATTCAGGATGAAATGGAAGAGTGGCCAGTTCATGTAGTAAGCCAATACGGTCCTGCTTGCTTTCGCCTAACCCGACAATACCTCCGCTACATACCTTCATTCCTGCTTGGCGTACATGGTCAAGGGTATCTAAACGGTCATCGAAAGTACGGGTACTGATGATATGAGAATAGTATTCACGGGATGTATCGAGGTTATGATTATAATAATCCAGCCCTGCATCTTTTAAACGTTCTGCCTGAGACTGATTCAGCATACCTAAAGTCATACATGTTTCAAGGCCAAGAGCCTTAACTTCACGAACCATTTCCAGTACATAAGGCATATCGCGTTCATTCGGATTACGCCATGCAGCACCCATACAAAAACGAGAAGAACCAGACTCTAAAGCTTCTTTGGCTTCACGAATTACTTTTTCTACAGCAATACGTTTTTCTGCCTCAAGATTGGAATCATAATGCGCTGACTGTGAGCAATATTTACAGTCTTCCGGACACTTACCGGTCTTGATCGAAAGAAGCGTGCTGACCTGTATAGTATTCGGCTGAAAATTCTCGCGATGAATTCGCTGTGCTTCAAAAATCAGATCCAAGAAAGGCTGCTGATACAAAGCCTCAATTTCTTCTCGAGACCAATCATTACGTACCGGACGAGTGCTGCTCATATGTCTGTCCCTAGTCATTTATATAGTTCATTACTGTGCATATTAAGCAAAACCGATGCCAGCTTCATTAGCAAAATATGACGGAATATAAAAAAACAAAGCCCAGCGCATGGACTTTGTTCATTTAAATGTTTTTATCATATTAATTTTAATTATTCACGGTGATTTCCATGAATATTTTGATTTTGCAGATCCGCCCGATGCTGTTTATTCAGCGCGCGGTCGTCTTCTTCATGATGTGTATTTTGTGGCGGTTGTGGGGGGCCTTGCTGTTGCTGGTTTTGAGGCTGCTGATGTTGATTCTGGTCTTTATTTTGCTGATGCATGATAAATTCCTCTTCACAAAAATCATTTGGTATCTTTTTTATGCCATAAACGAGAGTATGAAAATGTAGGGCTTATGTGGGAAACTGTGAGGAGACGTAAAAATTGAAAGCTTATGATTTGCTGATCTGTTGTTCAATTGCCCAGTCAATGTGATGGTTTACAATTTCATCATGTTTTGATCTGGCCTGTTCAAGCTGCGCTATAATTTCTGTTGTATAAGGCGCATTTCCAAGGCCGATTGCAATATTACGCTTAAAGTTCTGGTAGCCGGTCCGTCTTAAGGGGCTACCTTCAGTGTTTTTAAGAAAGATTTCTTCATCCCACTGCCATAGCTCCAGCAGGCTGATATTATCTAAACCGTTACGTGGATTAAAATCTTCTATGGTGGCTTTTTTTGCAAAACTATTCCAAGGACAGATTAGCTGGCAGTCATCGCAACCAAAAACCCGATTACCAATACCATGGCGTAATTCTTGAGGAATAATACCTTTATACTCAATAGTTAAATAAGCAATACATTTACGTGCATCCAGCATGTACGGTTCAACAATAGCTTGAGTCGGGCAGATATCAATACAGGCCGAGCAGGAACCACAATGCGCAGTTGCCGGTTCATCAAAAGGCAGGTCTAGCGAAGTAAAAAGTTCCCCAAGTACAAAGAAAGAGCCGGATTTTTTATGAATTAATAGGGTATGTTTACCTGTCCAGCCCATCCCGGCACTTTCTGCCAGCGATTTCTCAAAAATAGGCGCCGAGTCTGCAAAAGGACGTGATTCAAAGTTTCCGACCTTGTCGCGAATACGGCTGGCTAATGTTTTAAGTCGTCCACGCATGATTTTATGATAATCACGGCCACGAGCATAGCGGGCAATAATGGCCGAGTTGGGTTCATAGGGTACGTAGCGCGGTTTGGGTGTTTCTACCAGATAGTTCATGCGAACACAGATAATACTTTTAGTTCCGGGTACCAGCAGGGTGGGATCAGCACGTTTTTCTAAATTTTCCTTTAAGTAATCCATATCGGCATGATAGCCTCGATCCAGATACTCCTGAAAACGGGCCATTTCTGCCTGGGTATCGGGCTTGGCGACCACGCAGTCAGCAAAGCCCAGATCAAGTGCCTGAGACTTGATCCATTGCTTGAGTGCCTCGGCATCCAGCTGTGCCAGATCAATTTTTTGGGAAGGTAAAGATTCGGACATAAACCGGATAGGAAGGAAAAAATAATGCTGAAACAAGTGTATCATAGCCAGGCAATTCAAGCATGGGAACGACGCTGGTTTAGCCAGAAAAACTCTTCTTTTGGGCTGATGCAGCAAGCAGGTTGGCAAATGACCCAGTATATTATTCAATGCCTTCAGTATAAAAAGCTTGCCCCGCGTATTGCAGTCTGGTGCGGACAGGGCAACAATGCTGGAGATGGCTATCTGGTAGCAGCTTATCTGGCGGGCGCAGGCTATGATGTTGAAATTTTCGCGGCTGTGCCAGGAGAGTCGGCAGATTTACATTCGGCAATTCAATATGCACAGAGGCAGCATATAAAAATTCATAACAGTTTCGATGTTTCAGAATATTTTAACTGTCACATTGATGCTTTATTTGGAATTGGGCTAAATCGTATTCTGGATAAGGATTGGCAAAAGATTATCCATAGTCTTAACCAGAAAACAGGTCTGAAAATTTCAATTGATATGCCTAGTGGTTTACAGGCAAATACAGGTAAACCCTTACCTTGTGCCGTCAAGGCGGATCATACCTGTACACTGTTGGCTTTAAAAGCCGGATTATATACCGGGCAGGGCAAAGAGTTTTCTGGTCAGGTTCAACTTTTATCCCTTATCCCTGTAGATGATAAACTGGAATCAACAGCAAGACTGTGTCCAAAGCAGATTCAACTGCCAAAACGTCAAGCCTCAGGGCATAAGGGCAGTTATGGCCATGTGCTGGTGGTGGGTGGACATGCCGATATGGGAGGAGCTGTGATTATGGCAGCCGAAGCTGCTTTTGCTGCGGGGGCCGGAAAGGTTACTGTGGTCTGTGACAGTAAACATCATAGTCCCATTCTGGCCCGTTCTCCCAATATCATGCTTAAAGATATTCATGACTTCAGTAAAGACTCTATTTGTGAAATATTGAATCAAGTCGATGCAGTTTGCTTCGGTATGGGATTAGGACGTGATAACTGGGCAGATCAGCAGTTTCAGCAATGGTTTCCTGAACTAAAACAGGCTAAACAGCTAGAAGTGGTACTTGATGCTGATGCGCTCTGGTTTTTAGCCGCAGCTAATGCCAGACTAGATACTCACTTTTATGCGACGCCCCACCCGGGTGAGGCAGCAAAATTGCTGGGTGTAAAAGTCAGTGAGGTTGAAGCGGACCGGATAGCGGCTATTCATCAATTGAAGCAGAAATATCAGGGCCAATGGGTACTTAAAGGTGCAGGCAGTCTCATATTAAGCCAGCAATTGTGGATCTGTACTGAAGGTAATGCGGGTATGGGAACAGGCGGCATGGGAGATGTTTTATCCGGTATGATAGCCGCATTAAAAGCACAGTTTCATGACAATATTCATTTACATGAGATTATCAGCCTGCATGCTCAAGCAGGCGATATGCTGGCACAAAGTGGTGAACGTGGTTTACAGGCCCAGCATATGCCTCAGGCAATTTATCAGGTGGTAAACCGCTAGAGCAGACTGCCTAGACCGCTATATAAGCCATATATTGCAATGGTAAACAGTAAAATACCACATATCAGTAAAATTCTCTGATATGCAAAAGAACGGCTAACTCGCTTAAATAGCAAATAGGCCAGGCTCAAGGTCATAAAATCCAGAATTATCCAGACCAGAGTTAATAGAAATAGACTCTGGTTTATTTCTGGCATTACCTGAATAAACTGTGGAAAAAATGCACTAAAGAACAGAATATCCTTAGGATTCGAAATACCTACCAGAAAACCCTTAGTAAATCCGCCGAATTTGGGGTTCAACATCTGGATTTCAGCCTGATGCTTCTGTTTGCTGTCTTGGATTAGTTGCCAGCCTAAATATAAAATATAAAGACTGCCTAGACATTTCAAAATATCCAGAAAAGAAGCATTTAGTGAAAGAAAACCTTTCAAAATAAGTGCTGAAATAAAAATCAGTACTAGTGAGGCTGCATTAGTTCCTAAAATAGTTTTAAAAGCTTTTTGATAGCCGGCCTGTAGGCCTGTACCAACCACCAATAATAGTACCGGGCCGGGGATAATAATCATCAGGACGACACTACTGATGTATAAGAGTAACTCTAAATGGTTCATGTCTTATCCAGTAGAAATCATTTTAACGGCGTCGACTACTATTACGGCCCCGGCCACGAGCCATACCACCCAGCACATTTAATACAGCAAGTTTGCTCATGCTGCCAGAAGCATGTGCATGACAAATGGCGGCAGCCAAGGCATCCGCAGCATCCGCTTGTGGGCGAATTGAGAGGTTTAATAGTTTCATTACCATCATTTGTACCTGTTCCTTGTCCGCAGCCCCATAACCGACAACAGACTGTTTGATCTGTCTAGCCGTATATTCTGCAACTTGTAAGTCAAGATTAACCAAAGCTGCAATAGCGGCACCTCGTGCTTGACCGAGTTTCAGAGCAGAGTCCGGGTTTTGTGCCATGAATACTTGTTCGACGGCTGCTTCCGTTGGACCATGAAATTTCACAATCCGCTCAATGCCTGCAAAGATACGTTTCAAGCGTTCAGGCATATCTTGGCTTTCTGTACGAATAGTACCGGCATCAATAAAGCGTAATTTATTTCCTTCTTTTTCAATGATTCCATAACCTGTTAAACGTGAACCGGGATCAATACCGATAATTAATGACATACTGGGACTTTAAAAATGGAATAATGCCCTTATTGTTACATAAGCGTATTAAAAAAGCTTGAAGGTGATGCATTACCTGAAGGCTACACACTTTATTTTGTTGAGATTAGATTAATTTTCATGAAATTATTTCTTACTGTTTTTGCTGTCTTGGTCTTGGAAATACTCGTCTGGATCGGTGTGGGTGACCTCGTTGGCAGTATGTGGTATGTATTTTTCTGGTTTATTGCTGCCTTTTTTATCGGTATGAATCTTATCCGGAAATACTCTGCGGGAGTAATGCCACAGATGCAACAAATGCAGATGGGGCAAATGAGTGCAGATCCGTCATTGACTAATAATCTTCCAAAAATTATGGCCGGGTTTTTACTGCTTGTTCCGGGCCTCATTACGGATGTGCTTGCACTGCTGATTTTGATTCCAGCTGTACAGAGAGTTTTCCGTGATGCACTCATGAAAATTATGGCTAAACGTCAACAGGCCATGCTTGAAAAAATGATGGGTGGAATGATGGGTGGTAGTATGCAGAATATGGGCGGTAGCGGACAGAATCCATTTGCTGACATGATGCGACAGATGCAGGATATGCAGAACCAACAGGGTGGAAAAGGAGGGCGTGACTCTACCATTATTGATGGCGAGGCACGTGAAGTAACATCTGATGCTAAGAAAATAGAATTAAAAGACGTTAAACAAAAATGATTTATCGATAAATTTATAAACCGGATCTAATGATCCGGTTTTTTAATGAAAGTATTTTAACCCTCATTCTGTATATCACTTATTGCATCATTTTCTAGTTTTTCATCTTTATATTCAGGTTGATCGTCTGCTGATGGTACAACGCAGTTATAGGTACGAGGGCGGAGTGCGGTCTGTGAATTTTCGGAATTTTTATACTTCTGGCTCCGGTTTGCCCGTTCACGAAAGCCACCTTTACTGATTAGCTGGACCATATCTGGGGGTCTCCTTTGGCAAAATAGCAGTTTAACAAAATATCATGCCAATATTAAAACAATGTAGTTCTCATCAAGAGTAAAATTACTGAATATTTTTATCTGTATTAGTTCAGACTTGATCGTACATTCTTCTTGAAAAAGAGAAAGTTACCCGTTTTGATAAAGGTGTCGAAATCTTAATCAAACAAAGGTAACTTTCTTATGTTGCATACTAACAATCAAATCATTAAACACAAAGTAGGTCTGCTTAATTTAGCTGAAGAGCTTCAGAATGTATCCAGAGCATGCAAAGTGATGGGTGTTTCAAGAGATACATTTTATCGCTATCAGGAATTAGTGAAGTCTGGTGATATTGACGCACTGATTAATAAGTCCCGTCGAGTACCAAATTTAAAAAACCGTGTAGATGATGCTACTGAACAGGCTGT
>NZ_JFCC01000074.1:0-7385 GCF_000582925.1 Acinetobacter sp. 1294596
CGCATTACCAAAGGGTGAGTTGAAAAAAGACTTATTATCCTGTCTGCGTCATGAAAATAAAAAGCGAAAAGCTAACGGTGAACCTAAAAAAGATTCTATATTACAGGATATTAAAACTATTCATGAGCGCCCAGCCGAAGTTCAAGAAAGAAAAATACCGGGTCATTGGGAAGCTGATTTAATTAAAGGTAAAGACAATAAAAGTTCGATAGCAACACTTATTGAACGAAATACACGGCTCTGTATCTTGGCAACATTACCTGATGCAAAGGCAGAATCAGTGCGCAAGGCTTTAACTGAAGCTCTGAAATATTTACCTGCAGAACTGCGTAAAACGTTGACCTATGACCGTGGACGCGAGATGGCAGAACATAAAATACTCGAAGAAGATTTAGGCATAGATGTATATTTCTGTGACCCACATTCACCTTGGCAAAAAGGCACATGCGAAAATATGAATGGTTTAATTAGGCAATATTTACCTAAAGGGATTGATTTAAATCAGGCAGATCAGCATTATTTAAATCAAGTTGCCATGTCACTGAATACTCGTCCTAGAAAGGCGTTAGATTGGCTTACACCATTAGAGAAATTTGCTCAGCTTGTTGATTATCATATGGCTTTTGAAACTGTCGCACCTCATGTTTGAATTCGCCATGGTTCATTTAGTGGGGGAGGAGCTACTGGCCCTTGGGATAATACTAATAATGATACATCTTCAAGCTCTGAGGGCAGTAGCTCGAATGACTAGTTAATTCTACAAATGAACTATATATGTTTATTGATTATAAGAATACTTTTTTGTTAGGGTTGTTTTTTTGAAGAAGGGTAGTAGAGATGATGAAAAAAATTATTTATTTAGCTTTAACGCTGGTCGCTACAGGATTAACTGCTTGTGCAAACTCTCCAGAAAATGGAGTATCCAATAATACTAATATGGGTCAGGCTCAGTGTCTTCCAGCAGAAGCTAAAAAACTGGTTGGACATACTGGTTTAAGTGATGAGCAAATTAAACAGAAAACTGGTTCTAAAATTGTTCGCACTCTTACTCCTAATCAGCCAGCTACGATGGACTATCGTATTGAGCGCATTACAGTAATTATAGATCCTGTAACTAACCAGATTAAAGATGCTTCATGTGGTTAAAGAGTTTAAATAAGAACTAAACTATAGTTACATCTTGTGGGTAGTATGTTTTTTGATTAAAAAAGAGTCTACTACAGAGATGAAGATTTATTAAGTTTACTCTATGAATATGCAAAAAAAAGCTTGTCATTTGGCAAGCTTTTTTTATATACATCCTTTTACATGAGGTACAGAAAGTAAGAGAAAAGGGGTTGGAAGGCTACATATTAGAATGATAATTTTATATTCAGTCAGTTAAATAATTTGAGGTGAGCAATGAAATTGTTGACTTTATTTGGTATGAGTATGGTAGCTAGCTATTACTATAAAAATTTGAAACATAATAAGCTAAATTTTTCACAAGCTAATTTTGATGAAACTATTAAACAGTTTATATTAAGAGATTTTCATAGTTAAAGTAACTAATAAAACTCATATATGAATACAATTTAAAAAGCTCATTGAAAGATGAGCTTTTTAATTATCTATAATATATTAAAATATTAATATGATAATGCTAAAAAAGACATCTAAATTTATAGCTTATTATTCATTTTCTAATGCAAGAGACCTGGGACCTGTTTCTTAGTTGAAAATAGTTTAATAGCCATTGAGCAATTAAAGTCACTTTTAGTTTTTTCAATCCAGGCATTGGGCTGCATAAAGTTAAATCAAGATGTATTAAAAATCATAAAATTTTTAATTAATTCTAGTTAAAACAATGAAATTTCAATATATATTTGAATCTAATAAAGAGTAAATTCATCTTTTAGTCATAAAAATAGAAGAAAATTGAGTCTTAACTTTTTGAGTAGCTCAATTATGCCAAATATCAATGTTAAAAATCTAGATAATATGCTTGCTAGAATTAAGGAAGAAAATCAGTCGCCAGAAAAAATATTGATTGGTTATAAGGCTTATGGGGAATTAATGAATGATAGAGCCTTTTTTGAAGAAGTAGCAGGCTCTGCTATAGACCCTAATAAAAGAAGATATAAAAAGATTAAAATTAAAGTTACTCAAGATGAGTATCAGATTGAAGTAAAGTGTAAGAACTAAAGCGACTTATTTGGGATAACTTCACACCCAAGCAGCAAGCAAAGTCGGGGTCAGGCATTATATAGTACTTATATGGGGATGAGGTATAGCATCAGATAATGCACTGGAAGGCTATTACTGGCAGATCTTGTGAGGTCAGACTTTTTTATGATTGCAAGCGCGTCAAGGTCGAGCTAATATTACTCTTTGTATGGAACTCAACAAATCATTCTGAAAGAATATTAGAGCCTTAATTTTTAATTTTATATATAAACTGCGCTTATATGTAAAATCGCTGAGGCTTCAGATAAACTAAAATGAAGCCTGTGTGATAACAGGCTTTTATAGAGCTAGACCTTAATTTCTTGATACTTGCTTATCCATGGTTGAGCCTGTTCTAACTGAGTAGCCAATTGGAAGAGGAGGTCTTCACGGGCAAACGGTGCAATAAATTGAGAACCTAGTGGGAGATTTTCCTTGTTCCAATATAGTGGAACTGACATTGCTGGAAGTCCGGTAATATTTGCCAGCTGGGTAAAGGGTACCCATTTCAGATTTTCACGAATAATTTGTTCGACCAGTTTTCCGCGTGCAAGATAATGTGCTTTACCTAATTTAATTAACATTTTCAGGATCGGTTTTTGCCAGCTTGGTGTGGTAACCTCTCCATTTCTAGGGGCTACTGAAGCAGTAGCGGGGATTAAATAAAGATCATATTGATCAAAAAAATAATTCATTTGTCTGACATAACCGCCCCAGTTACTGAGATTATGAATATACTCATTAGCACTAGTTTGTGCTCCGAAGGCAGCCAAGGCTAGAGAATCCAGTTCAAAATCCTGATCTTTAGCATGAGTCTGCTGCTTGATCTGTGCCAACATATAAGAGAACTGGCTAAACCATGTCGTAATAAAATCTTTGGCTAAGGCCATACCATCGATTGCGGGCTGGTCTTCTATAACAATATGCCCTAAAGACTCTAAAATTTTAGCAGTATACTGAATTGCATTAACAGCATCTTTAGAAACTGGTGTACCAATAGGTGAAACAGTAGAAAAAGCTATTTTTAATTGCTTGGGTGGCTGCTGAATAACTTCACTATAAGGCTGTAAAGGAGCCTCAATTTTAAAGAGCGAGCTAGATTCAAATCCTTGTGTTGCATCAAGCATAGCTGCACTATCTCGTACTGTTCGTGTCAGAACATGCTGCATAGCTGCGCCGTGCATGGCCTCACTCATACCAGGGCCCCATGGCGTACGACCACGACTAGGCTTAAGTCCGAACAAACCACAATAGGATGCAGGAATCCGGATAGAACCTCCACCATCTCCTGCACCTGCTACCGTACAATACCTGCTGCTACAGCTGAGGCAGAACCACCGGAAGAACCGCCACTGTTGTGTTTTAAATGCCATGGGTTAGCACAGCTCCCCCATGCATCTGGTTCAGTAATTCCTTTGATACCAAATTCAGGTGTATTGGTGCGACCTAGTGTAATAATACCTGTATTCTCCCAGCGATTTACAATCTCCGCATTAAACTCGGGAATGTAGGGGAGCTTTTTTAATGCTTGACAGCCATAACTGGTCGGTATGCCTTTGTATTCTTGAAACAGGTCTTTTACTAAAAAAGGCACACCAGCAAATGGACCATTTAAATCCAGTTTTACCCGCTTTTGAGCATACTCATACATAGGAATAATAATTGCATTGAGCTCAGGGTTTGCAATTTCTACGCGTTGTATAGCAAGTTCTAAAAGTTCGGAAGCCTGTACCTGTTTATTCTTAATAAGATGAGCTAGTCCCAGGCCATCATATTGCATATATTCTTGAATTTTCATTATTTAAATTTTTCCTATGTACTTTTATATCTTTGATCTTTTATTTCTGGGATGTACACGTATATTATGATACGGAGCAAATTAGCTTAGCTGATTTTTATAATATTGCCTACTTGTAAAACCCCTCCGCAATAAATCAAGAGTGAAGATAAATATTGTTTTATAACGTTATTCAAACAAGTTTTTTTACAAATTTATGCTAATTTAAATTTTATGGGGACAAGGTTAAAAAATTCATGAAAAAACTATATCTTACAGCTCTTATTACACTTTGTTCAAGTTGGGTATGGGCAGAACAGCAACCAGTACCAACATCTTCTGCGCAAACTGAAGCCCAGTCAGAAAAATTATCTGCTAATACGATCCGTATTTTTACTCGTCCTGAAATTATGGGTCTATGGGGCATGGAAATTCCTAACAATAAAAAATGTGTAGAATATTATAATTTTCGAAATGACAATGAAGTAATGATTAAAAGTGGTCAAGAGTGGTCGTATGCACTTTATGATTATCAACCTTCAGATGACTTAAAAGACAAGTTGCCTGCGTTAATCATACAGGTAAGATACGATAATAATCAAACTGATTGCTCTGGTCGACGAGAAGACCAGACGGGTGAGATTTCTCAGTACTTTGTCCAATGGAAAAATACTCATACGATCAATTTCTGTGCTACAGAAAAAGGGCAGGAGTGTTTTGCTACATTAAAGCGAATTTTGCCTTAAACTTCTTTGTATTCTTTAACTTTAGTTTTCATAAATTATAAAAAATCAGTTAATAAAAAGCCTCTTGAATCAAGAGGCTTTTTTATCATGATACATCACTAGCTGGCTTTGGGGGCCTCTTGCTGACCTTCAAGCTGTTTAAGTAAATGCTTTTCCAGATAGTGAATATCCATAGCTTGGCTACAGAAATTCTTATCTTGTAAAATAAGATCTTTATGCAATGGAATATTGGTTTTAATTCCAGAAAGAATCATTTCATCTAGTGCCTGTTTCATCCGGGCAATTGCAGTTTCACGATCTTTACCGTGTGAAATCAGCTTGGCAATCATAGAGTCATAATAAGGTGGAATACTGTAGCCTGGATATATGTGTGAATCTAAGCGAATACCTGCACCACCTGGAGCATAAAACTGCTCGATTTTACCTGGTGACGGCATAAAGGTTGAAGGATCTTCTGCATTGATTCGACATTCAATTGCATGGCCGCGTACTTTAATATCTTCCTGTTGAAGATCAAGCCCGATACCTGCTGCAATACGCAACTGCTGTTCAATAATATCTACCCCCGTTACCATTTCAGTCACCGGATGTTCAACCTGAACTCGCGTATTCATTTCAATAAAGAAGAACTCACCATCTTCAAATAAAAACTCGAATGTTCCTGCGCCACGGTATTGCATTAATTTGCAAGCGTTTACACATGCTTCAAGAATATCTGCACGTGCCTGTTCTGGCAGAAATGGTGCAGGTGCTTCTTCTAGAACTTTCTGATGACGGCGCTGTAAAGAGCAGTCACGGTCATAAAGATGAATGGCATGACCATTGCCATCACCCAAAATCTGAACTTCTACATGACGTGGTTTTTGCAGAAAACGCTCCATATAAACCGTATCATCACCAAACCACATTTCAGCATCACGCTGGGCAGCCTGGACAGATTCAAGCAGAGTGTCTACACGCTCGACAATACGCATACCACGACCACCACCGCCTGAGGCAGCTTTAACAATCAGCGGAAAACCGATTTCTTTTGCTTCAGCAAGGGCATTATTGGTCGTTACAGCATGAGCTGAACCAGGTACGGTCGGTACACCAGATTTTTTCATCGCCATGATTGCTGAAACTTTATTACCCATCAGGCGAATATGTTCAGGACGTGGACCAATAAAAATGAATCCTGAACTTTCTACGATTTCTGCAAATTCAGCATTTTCAGATAAAAAACCATAACCCGGATGAATTGCATCTGCACCGGTAATCTCTGCTGCTGTAATAATAGCCGGAATATTCAGATAGCTTTCACTGCTGGTACCAGGCCCTATACATACTGCTTCATCACAAAAGCGTAGATGCATCAAATCCTTGTCGGCATCGGAATAAATACCAACGGTTTTAATTCCTAAAGTTTTACAAGCCCGGGTGATGCGCAAGGCAATCTCACCTCGGTTTGCAATTAAAACTTTCTGCAACATATGAATCCCCGGGTATTAAGCGCGATAGCGGAATAATGGTTGACCAAACTGGATGACTTCACCATTTTTGACCAGAATTTCTTCAATTACACCGCTTTGAGTGGCTTCAATCGGATTCATGATTTTCATTGCTTCAATAATACCTAACGTATCACCGGCAGAAACAGTCTGGCCAATTTTAACAAATGGCGCTTCACCTGGGCTTGGTGCGGCATAGAACACGCCGACCATTGGAGACGTTTCTACTGCACCACGTGGTGCTTTAGCTGCAGGGGCTGATGCAGCAGGAGTTGGCATCGCAGGAGTAGCCGCCGCTGCAACGACCGGCATACGGCGTGTCAGGGCGATAGACTGATCGCCTTCTTTGACTTCAATCGCCTGCAGGTCGGATTCAATCATCAAGTCGATGAGTTTCTTGATTTTGCGGATATCCATGGATGAGTCTTCCTAATTATGATTGGTGAGAAGAGGGTTTAATTTTTTCGATCGCATAGTCCAGAGCAAAATGATAGCCTTTTGCTCCTAAACCACAGATCACACCGACTGCTTTGTCGGATAAATAAGAATGATGACGAAAAGTTTCGCGGGCATGCACATTAGAAAGATGGACTTCAATATAAGGAAGCGCAACGCCAAGCAAGGCATCGCGTAAAGCTACTGAAGTGTGCGTCAGTGCAGCAGGGTTGATAATAATAAACTGTGTACCATCATCTTGAGCCTGATGAATCCGGTCAACAATTGCACCTTCCCAATTGCTTTGAAAAGTATTCAGAGAAAATCCTGCTTTTTGAGCATGTAAAGTCAGACTTTGATTGATATCCTGAAGGCTAAGACGACCATATACTTCCGGTTCACGTTTACCTAGCAAATTTAAATTCGGTCCATGAATAACCAAAATGGTTGAACTCATCCAGCCTGCTCCAATATCAAAAATATATGCATTCTTTGCAAGATGTCAGCAAAATTTACGTATTATGGCATATTATTCTGCAAATTCTTTATAATTTGTATTAATTGAAACAGAAGATCAATGCCAAAATTGAGCTATATATTGAAAACTTTGCAGGGAATTGGCAATGTTAAAAAATGACAAATTTATAATTTTTTTAAATTTTAAAAGATATCATGAACTGGCTAGATGTATTAAAATTTCTAGTAATGGGTTAAAAGGTTACTTATTGCTCT
>NZ_JFCC01000075.1:0-6855 GCF_000582925.1 Acinetobacter sp. 1294596
GAGACTACAAAATGGGAAATTAAATATAAATTAAGAATGGAAATACAGAATACTGATATTTTAAATGCCCTTATTTATAAGCACTTAGATAAATTAACTGAAGATGAAGTACTGGAGTATCGAAAGAAATTCTTAGGTAAGGATGACTAAAATGACTATATCTAGTCTAGATAAAGCATATGAAGAAATTTATAAAGTGTTTGATAAAGTAACACCAACAGGTAGATTATCTAAAGTAAAGTCAAATCATATAAGAGCATTTCTATGTGTAGCAGTATGCATTGGACTAGAAAAAATAAAAAAAGATGAGAATCCTAAAGTATTTAATAGATATATTAAGGATTTAGAAAAGTGTGGAATTACAGAAGAATTTATAAGAGAAGAGTTTGAAAAGCAGCAGTTTAAAAACAGAAATAAAAAAGTTGAATTTGTAGAGCTTAAATTTAGTAATGAAACTCCAGCTGATTATATATATCCAAAAAGCACTTTCAGTATGGATAACCTAAAAAATGATAGTGAAAAGTCCTAGTTTCCGGACTAAAGTCCACCACCAGAGATGTGGACTCTCCTACCCAAGTTCACATCTCGCTCTCTCCTCCGCCTCCTCACGCCTCGTACCTCGTTGTCGTCGTTGTTGTCGATCGCGGATGTCGCATAATGCAGATTGATGTTAAATAACACCGATTTGCTTTGGAAATAGTTGCAAATCGGGGCAGAGTAAAACTTGAAGTGCGACATAAACCACCTAATTAATTTAAAGGGTTTATGGAGTATATAAAATTGTCATACCATCATCTTAACTTTGAAGATCGTACTGCATTAATGCTTGAGTCAAGAAAAGAAGGCTTTTCAGCCAGAAAATTTGCTGAACTCTGTAATAAGCATCAATATGCGATTTAAAAAGTTTCATTGTTCTCTCCAGTAAAAGCGTAATCAGAGGGGGAAATATTCATATTGTCATTGTGTCAGTTCGTAGACACTCACTTAATACTTTTCTTCTAGTGTTCTTCATTGCGTAACAGATCGATAAGCTTTTTTTGTTAAAAAGCTTATGAGCATCAATGATGCTCAATCAATAATCATGATAATCTTCGAAAAGCCAATATATAACTATTAAAGACCAAAATAGAAAAAAAATGATTCCTATAACTAGGTAAATCATATTAAGCCCTGTTCCTTAGCCTGCTGGTACTTTGCTATAAATTCTGCATCATATGCGGTTGGCTGCTGTTGTACGGGTTGTGGCTGAGATTGAACCTGTATAGGCGCTTTGGTGTAATCAAATGTTCTTTCACCATTCATCCAACGCTTACAATCACTTTGTGAAACATTCGGCATGATATTTCCCTGCTGATCATACGCTTTAAAATTCCCCTTAAAATCTTTGGCACATCCCGTTAATCGTGGGTAATCACGTACCTGTATTTGTGGCTCAGGATGAAAGTCATAAGGTTTATCAGGATTATATGAAACTTGAACTGTGACAGCTCCATTCTCTGACATTGAAGCTTTATTTTTTGACATATCATCAAACCATTTAACACATTCAGGTTTCGATACATTTTCACCCTTACGGCACTCACTGGAGAGATCTGTAAGGTTTGAAGCTGTAACTTGCTGTTCTTGAGTTGCTGCATGTTGTTCTACTTTTTGTTGTGTAGGCAACTGCTTGTTATCAATAACCCCTAATGTTTTATCATCCTTGTGCTGCATTGATTCAAAAGCAGTTGCACCATTTTTAACAAAGTAAACAATGACTCCCATAATGACAAAAAAAACAAGAATAGAGCTTACGTTCTTATGACTGATACGGCCTTTTGCATCTGTTACTGCAACAGTAGAAGTATAGTAATCAAACATATGCGGATTAAGTCGCCACTTCTGAACGTCATCAGCTTGTTTGAAATTTGATTTAGTCAGGTTGGTTACTGCATAAGACCACCAGTAAACAGTAACTGTTTTAGCTTTTTTAGGTCTGTAAAGATGAACATGCTCACCTGTATTTTCAATAACATAAGGATTTAAAAGTTTTGGAGACTGTGTAATAAGCCAAAAATCTATACCGTAATGTCTGTGTGTAGAAAGTGCTTTACCGACTTCATTGGCTTTTGTTGTTTCCTTCATAAACTCTTGATGATACTGAGCTTCATCGACAATATATAAACAAGGCTTATGCTCGTCAGGAACTTTTCTCCAGTCATCTAAAAGCTGATGGATTCCCATGATCTTAAGCCCGTTGATATTTGCATAAATTGACTTGTAAAAGCCTTTATCTAATTCCTTCAGTAGCCATTCAATTACCATGCAGGTTTTGCCTGAACCTGGAGTCGCTGTTATTAGTCGAATCATTTTTTTACTACCTTTAATCCGGCTGCAAATGTCTTGATATATACGGCTGCCAAATATGCACCTATCACGATACTGATTGCCTTATCAAAACCTGCTAAACCCAATAGACCTGTGACTGGTCCCAATTCGCCAAATGAGGCAATTGCCTGCCTCTTGTAATAGTCAGTAAATGCAGATAATCCGGTTACTGTTGCGAGTCCTAATCCTGCTCCTAACAAAACTTGGCCGAGCCATGAATCAGTTAGGTTTTTAAATAATGTGGTGAGCCAAGCAAAGATATTTCGCATTTAAACCTCACGTATTGCATTGCTAACAATGCCTAATGCAACTAAATAACCAAAGCCAATAACAGCAGGTCGAACCTTTAGAGCAAAATCACAGTAAGGTGATAAATCAAAAGAGATCGGCACAGAGACAGAGCCAACTGAAATAGTATTCACTTCAAAAGTAGGACATTGACCGCCGAACTGTACATACATCTGGTCAAACTGAGACGGGTCTTGTACTTCCTTTTCGTCTACATTTACCTCTGTATCTTTTTCTTTTTCGAGGTTTGGTTCCTTCCAAAAATCAGACCAAGCTAAAGAAATTGAGCTAGCCCATCCATCGGCTTTTTGATTTGCTGTATTCCACCAGTTTGTTAAAGTGCGCGGAAAAGATATAACTGTTTGAGCAGCTTCACAGACAGTTGGCGCCCAGCCGCAGAACGCCGGAAATTCCAAAGAAATATCTGTGACATTGGGCTTTTCAGGATTTTGTGTTTGTTCGCCAGTAGCCGTGTTTTCCTCTTCGATTGCTTTTGATGCTTCTAGTTGCTGAACAATCGGAGCAGCTTTAGCACTGTCTTTTTCAGCATCATTAATAATTTCTTGTGCAGCAGACATAGTTGCTTGTTGCGCCGAGACATCACCGCCAGCAGCATTAGAAATAACCTTCTGAGCTACAGTTTCTAAGGGAATAGATTTGGGATAGTCATCTTCAGCAGTTTCAGAATAATCAGGATTTAAAATAGGACTTGCAGAACCGACAGTACCACCGAGCCCTGCGCATTCAATCGTAGCTGTACCGCCGACATTCGGAATATGTACAGAACAGTCAGGATTTTCAAAACCCATATCTAAATAGAATTTATTTGCAGCTGCAGCAAGAGCCTTGGGACAATAATCCTTACCTTTATATTTGTATAAATACTGACACTGATCAGGTTCAGTTCTATATCTAATTTTATTATTTTCAGCATCTAAAACCCAGTCGACTGCACCCAAAAGCTGTTCTACAGCGACAGACAATGCATAACCTGCAACACCATTTCTTAAAACTTTTGCAACTTGAGAAGCATTGGGCGTTATTTTTGCAGTGCCTTTCGCAATTTTTGAAGCACCGTTTAAGATGATTTCTTTCGTACCATTCACAATTGCAGAAGCACCGGAGGCCACTGGAGAACCAAGCGACCAACCGCCGATATTCCCTGCAAATAAGAATGAAGGAAACAAGGCCAAGTTTAGGCAAATGAATATCGTTATAAGTCTGGAATTTAAGCATTTCATAAATCAGTCACTCAGTACGATGAAAAATGAAATGGTCATTACAATGAGATAATAAAGAACCATATTGATTTACCTACCCTTGATAAAAAGAAAGGGCGTAAAACACGCCCTTGTCTTGGTTTTGCAATTAACCGCGTTTGGCGTTTTGAGTAACAAGACTCCAGACCCAAGTTAATGCAGCAGGTGCAAGTTTTGCTGCACCGATTGCACCAACAGCAGCAAGACCGAGCGCAAGCTGAGTTACTCCATCACCCATATCTAGCCCTTCTGCGTGAGCAGATGAAGCTAAAATTACTGGAGTTGCAACCAGAGCGGCACGGTTTACAGCACGTTGGTAGCGTTGTTTTAAAGTTGGTTTTTTAGTACGCATGACATTCTCCTAATGTTTATATGCGGTTCTTGATAAATGTCGCCAAATCCACGCAAGTGCGAAATTGGCAACGGTATAACTAAGCAATTGATTTGCATCTGCATAACTCAACATGCTTAATTCAGTTATGAAATTCGACTGTGCAACCCACTCAACGCAGATGTTGTTTTGTATGGTTTGACAGACGTACTGCATAATTTGAATCCCTTGTTACTTACACTGGTAATAATGGACACAGTATTGAGCATGTACACTGAACTGTTTGCCGCACTTCTTGCACTTATACATAAACTGTGTCATATTAATTATTACCGTAAGTTATTGATTTTTAACATATTATACATTATGCGAAATCAGGCTATCTTAGGGCCTAAGTCTTTGTTTACAACGGTTTTAGTCACATTGATCAACGTTGTTTTTGGGAATTGTCCGCTGAACTCAAGGTTAAATTCGAACTCCATTTCGCATGGAAGCTGAATATCTTTAAAGCGTTGATAATTTCCTGCACCTGGCATTTTCTGAACTGCTGCCTTCATGCCATGACCATTTTTAACTGGAACAAGCACATTGAAATTTGTACTGTCATAATTCACACTGCGGCCAGTCTTCTGATCTGTAAATGTGCCTTGGCTTGGGTCAATACCGATTACGGTAAATACTTGTTTTTGGCTCATGGTTTACGCTCCTAAGCGATTTGTTTAAAACGGAATGTTGAAACTGGTTCTACGTACCAATCTGGTGTTTGTTCTTCAAACTTGATTTCGACAAGCTTGATGAACGGAATAATATTGTTCTTATTCTCTACATGAAGGTTCTGAAGATATGCTTTAGAAAAGCCACAAGTAATAAGGTCAGTTAAATAAGTATAAAATTGTGATTTACCACATTCTTTCTTAACTGCGTCATAACCATAGTTTTCTAAATTTCGATAGAAATTTATTAAATTCCTTGATTTAGTCTTAATTAACTTTCCAGATTTAGAGTAAGTATCAAAGACTGAATGTATCTTAGCTTTGATTATTTCATGATCAGTTGTCTTCATAGTTTGACCCTCTAGGGCTTTAAACATATCTTCATTGGCTTTTAGCCATAACTCTTGTAAAAAATTCGGGTTAAGCTCTTGATACTTAATTAATTCAAATAAATTTGTCGGTATACCCAACTTGGTTAACCAAGCCTTTTTCATACCTGTTTCTATACGTAGAAGTCCTCTAACCCATTCTTGAAGTCTTGGGTCTTCCATCACAGCAACAACACGTTCAGCAGCTTTATCTTTACCCTTGGCCAACTTGCGTTGTTCTTCCAGTTGCTCGAAGAATTCTGTTGCCTTGCCATAGAGCTTACGTTGCAGCCACTTTGCACGCTCAGAACCGAAATAAACCGTATTCTTATGTAAAACCGAATGCTTGGACTTGCGTATATACTGGCCTGAGAAATTCCGCATGAAAGCCAGAACACTAGCGACCATATTGTCATCTTTTAAACGTGCTGAATAAGTCACGTCCAAGACCATTACTTCGGCAGATTCAATATGCAACATGCCGTACAAATCAGGATGTGTTTCAAGAAGCCAGCCGAGCATCTCGAAAGCACCCTCTTTAATCAAGTCCGAACCAAAGACGTTATGCCCCTGTAATATCTTTGCAGGAGAGCACTTAAGCTCTACATACGGCCAGTTACAGCCCTCATGCACGAACTTAAAAGCCATCTTTGTGTAAGACGTTGGCAAACGCGAATAAGGATGTCTAAGTATCTGGTGATGTTTCTCCCCTTCCTCATCCTTATAAACTTCCAACGCATCAAACCTGATTGAAAGGTCCAGCAGATCAAAACCGAAAATGCAGTATTTGCCATCCTCTCGTACATCGACGAGTGAAGCATCTACAGGTATTCTCATTTCAATTTTATCTAGCATGATGCAGTGACACAAAGACACATATTTAAACGAAAGATACCATGACACCCTGTGTCAGTGCAACAAGAAGTATACTAAAACATTGGTGACACAATGAGACAGATAATCATGGCTTCAGTACAAATCCGAGTTAGAGATGAATTGGCAGATAAAATTGAGACTACAAAATGGGAAATTAAATATAAATTAAGAATGGAAATACAGAATACTGATATTTTAAATGCCCTTATTTATAAGCACTTAGATAAATTAACTGAAGATGAAGTACTGGAGTATCGAAAGAAATTCTTAGGTAAGGATGACTAAAATGACTATATCTAGTCTAGATAAAGCATATGAAGAAATTTATAAAGTGTTTGATAAAGTAACACCAACAGGTAGATTATCTAAAGTAAAGTCAAATCATATAAGAGCATTTCTATGTGTAGCAGTATGCATTGGACTAGAAAAAATAAAAAAAGATGAGAATCCTAAAGTATTTAATAGATATATTAAGGATTTAGAAAAGTGTGGAATTACAGAAGAATTTATAAGAGAAGAGTTTGAAAAGCAGCAGTTTAAAAACAGAAATAAAAAAGTTGAATTTGTAGAGCTTAAATTTAGTAATGAAACTCCAGCTGATTATATATATCCAAAAAGCACTTTCAGTATGGATAACCTAAAAAATGATAGTG
>NZ_JFCC01000076.1:0-6300 GCF_000582925.1 Acinetobacter sp. 1294596
TACCAAAGTTTAAAATAACTTTAATATAGCTACAAGAGACACTTTTTATTAACTAAAAGCAAGGTCAATATAACAGCACTTCAACATTAAAATTTTCTATTTTCCTTAATATAGATGACTAACCTGTTTTATTTTTACATGAGGGAAAATATATGACTACTGCAAAAAATGATAGCAATACTTCAAATACTCATGCATCTACACAACATGACAATCAGCAAGAATCAAGCGTAATGAACAATGTCATGGAAAAAGTAGATCAAATTAAAGAAAAGGCACAAGATAGCCTAGAGAAGATCAATAAAGATGCAGCAGAGCATGGTGGTGTAACCAATATGGTTAAAGATAAAGTAACTCATATGATGGATAACGCTGGTGGTCAAACAAATAGTAAAGGCAAATCTGGCTATGATACCTCTGCAGGCAAAAAATCACGTTTTTCTCCTACAGTTAAAGGTGTAATGATTGGAGCTGTAGCCGGTAGTGTATTACCTGTATTTGGCACATTTAGTGGTGCGATTATTGGTGGTATTGCAGGTAAAATGTATGACCGTCGCTGCAAGATGAAACTATCTCACTCTTAATTCTGTTAACTGAATAATAATTTAAAATCAGCTATATCTCTTTCCTACTCCTCATTCCCCCATGAGGAGTTCTTTTTATCTAGTTAGCCATTTTCAGAGCAGTTTGTTTTTTTATATAACTTTCCACGCGAACATAGCTAGCATCAGCATCTGTAGAGCAAATGTAATTAATGCCTGTTTTTTAGACACTTTTATAAAGTTGTGGCTTTTTAAAACAGCAATTCAGATAATGAAGTATTAAAATAAACCTTACTGTTAAGATAGTCACTCTTATACAGACCGTTTTTTTTAATGAAGGAATTTTTTCATGGGCTTTATGAAATCTGTAGTTGCTGTTGCCATAATTATGGTATCGGGACAGGTATTGGCTGCAGGCGAAGCTATGAATACTCAGCCCATAACAACAGAAGGCAAGGTATCCGATAATCAACTACAGAATAAAACCCGTTCAGCGGCCAAATCTGAACTTTCGGTTGAAAGTACCAAGCAAGAAGCACAAGCTCCTTTGAGCAAAACAGAACAGGAAAAACAGAGAGCTGCGGCTCAAGAACAATTAGAAAAGATGAAAGAAAAAACAATTGCTGAAAGCTCACCTAGAAAAGGCTTTTTTCAATGGTTTAAGAAGTCTGCTGTCTAGTTATTAGAAAATTGTTAAAGAGAGCCATAGTATTGGCTCTTTTTACAAGCGTCTTTAAATTTAGCATTCTATACTTTCAGCTAATAGGCTCATAAAATGGGCTTAATCTGACAGTCTATAACAGTATAAATTAGTCTAAATACTCTAACGTTAAAATAATAAAGGATTTTTTTTTATTTTGTAGCTATATCTTGCATTTATAGGACAAATCAACAAAAGTGTTAGCCGACAAATGTAACAATAATGATTTTACAATGAAAAAACTTAAGGTTTTAAATTTATTTTTACAAGGGCTAATCTTTACGGCTGGGGCATTAGGTAGTGCATATAGCTTTGCTGAAACTAAAACAGCCACTCTTCCCTACGCCAATTATCTAGGCGATAAAAGTCAGGATAATGAACCTGACTTGCCTGTTGAAGAGCGGGGACCAGAATGGCTGGACTATATCCCATCATGGGTAGATAAAACGCCTACTCTGTTACCCAAGCAGTCTGATGAACCTATTGTGCCTCCAACAGAGGTAACTGAAGACAAAAGTTGGGCCGACCGCAAACAACGTCAGATCCGCAACTGGGCTGATAGATCTTCAAATAAAATTGATAACTGGTTTGGTGAGACAGATCCAAACAAACCAGCAGATGCAACACTACGAATTTTAATTGATAACCGCTGGGATAAACATGATGGCTATGAAATTAAACCGCGTATTCGGGGTAAAATTAATTTGCCCACCTTGGAAAAACGTTTAAGCATTGTATTTGGTGATGAATCTCTTGATAACGAGATTCGTAATAATGTCGCAATTAGTAATGAAAACCGTAATGAACCGGGTAAATCTCTTGATACGCGTCGTACCCGTGAAGAAAATTCTTCTCTTGCTTTACGCTGGTCGAATTTTGCCAAGCGCCTACCCTTTGAAATTGATGCTGACTTAGGTATCCGCTCAGGTGATGATATCTATGCGCGGATAAAGGCCGAACGTGATTGGCAACTGCGTAATGATTTTACTTTCCATGCTGAACAAATCTATCGTTATGGTATCGACAGTGAAAATTATTTAAGGACCAATCTGGAACTGGTGCATGCCCGTCCAGAGCAACCTGTGCTTGCTAACCAGTTTTCACTAGTCTATGCCGATGAACAGGATGATGACCTCACTTGGGACAACCGTGCCTATCGCGAACATCAGTTCTTTGCCGGAAACCGTTTTAACTATGGACTTTATACGGGCGGTTTTTATAATAATAGCGACCTGCGTTTAAACAGTTGGGGGCCCTTTATTTCATGGCGCCAACCGCTTTGGCGTGAATGGTTCTATGTACAGGGAGACCTGAATTATCAAAATGATCAGCGTGAAGACCGGAGTCATTACTTAAGTACACTGGTGCGTCTGGAAGCAATTTTTTAATTTAACAGTAAATTAATAGGTAGAAAGATATTGTATAGATCTACAAAGTCATTAAATACAATACGCTGCTATATAGGAGTGTATTCCAATATATTATGAGTCCTCATAGAAACTTATTTAAATATCCAGTTTATAGAGCTTAAAGGTTTAGTTTTTTAGTCATATTAATAGATATTAGTATGGCCAAAATGATAAGGTAATCACTAAGATTATATTACCCCAGTTAATTCTATAATTTGAATTGATTTTATAGATTATTTATTTAAGCCTAAGCTGAATGAAAGTTTTAAATAAACAGATTTATAACCACACCATATAAAAAAGCCTCCCAAAGGAGGCTTTTTTATAAAAATTTTATTTCAGTAATAGACTATTGATACGTTTTAGATAGGCTGCCGGGTCTTCTGGTAAGCCCCCTTCTGCAATCATGGCCTGATCAAAGATTACGTTTGCCAATTCATCAAACTGCTCAGTATTTTCAAGCTTTTGTACCAGCGGATGTTCAGGATTAATTTCCAGAATTGGTTTGCTCTCTGGAATAGGCTGCCCGGCCTGTTTCAGCATACGAACAAGTTGCGGAGAAAGCTCACCTTCAGCTGTAACCAAACAGGCCGGTGAATCAACCAGACGCGTAGTTACACGGACTTCTTTGGTTTTATCTTTCAAGGCTCCACTCAGCTTTTCTACCACCGGCTTAAGCTGTTCCTGTGCTTGTTCAAGAGCTTTTTTCTCTTCTGCATCCTGAAGATCACCCAAGTCCACTGCCCCTTTGGAGATATTCTGCATCGGCATGCCATCGAACTCATTTACAAAGTTCATAGCCCATTCATCAACACGCTCAGACATCAGCAGAACCTCAATACCTTTCTTTTTGAATAATTCCAGCTGAGGGGAGTTTTTGGCAGCAGTTAGACTATCGGCAGTGACATAATAAATTGCCTTCTGACCGTCCTTCATGCGTGCTTTATAATCTGTCAGAGAAGTGGTGACTTCATCATTGTTTGAAGTTGCATAGCGTAACAGTTTAAGAATACGCTCACGATTGCTGAAATCCTCTCCTAAGCCCTCTTTCAGCACTGCACCAAATTCAGTATAGAACTGCTTAAATTTTTCCTGGTCTTTTTCATCTTCAGATTTAGCCAAGGTATCAAGCATGGTCAAAATACGGCGCGCATTGCCTTCGCGGATGGTTTTAACATCACGGCTTTCCTGTAGCAATTCACGACTCACGTTTAATGGAAGGTCAGCACTATCTACCACGCCCTGTACAAAACGCAGATAATTTGGAATCAGGTTATCTGCATCGTCCATAATAAAGACACGCTTTACATAGAGCTTGATACCAGCTTTGGCCTCACGAGTGAAAATATCATGTGGTGCTTTACTCGGTACATATAACAACTGGGTATATTCGGTACTGCCTTCAACCCGGTTATGTGCCCATGCTAAAGGAGCTTCAAAGTCATGCGTTAAATTTTTATAAAACTCGATATATTGCTTTTCGGTAATCTCGTTTTTATTACGGGTCCAGAGTGCACTGGCTGAGTTGATAACTTCCCATTCATCAGTTTTGACCATCTTGCCACCTTTGGCTTCTTCACCTTCGGTCGCTTCTTCTTCCTGCCAGACTTCTTTTTGCATCTGTATTGGCAGGCTGATATGGTCAGAGTATTTATTCACAATCTGTTTAACTTTATAGCTTTCCAGATACTGCAACGCATCTTCACGCAAATGCAGAATAATATCTGTACCGCGAGATACTTTTTCAATTTGCTGAACTTCAAATTCGCCAGTACCACCGCTAATCCAGCGTACGCCTTCATTTACTTCAGCCCCAGCACGCCGTGACTCTACTGTAATCTTGTCTGCTACAATGAAACCCGAATAAAAACCGACACCGAACTGTCCAATCAGCTGAGCATCAGATTTTTGATCGCCTGTTAGTTTAGACATAAAGTCTTTCGTACCTGATTTGGCAATGGTACCCAGATTATCAATCGCTTCCTGTTGACTCAGGCCGATACCGTTATCAGAAATGGTTATGGTTTTATTATCTTTATCCAGACTAATACGCACATGCAGATCTGGATCGTTTTCATAATATTCAGGATGGTTGATACCTTCAAAACGCAACTTGTCACAGGCATCTGATGCGTTAGAGATCAGTTCGCGAAGAAAAATTTCAGGATTGGAATAGAGAGAATGAGTAACCAGATGTAATAACTGGGCTACTTCAGCCTGAAAGCTATAGTTTTGTGATGTGCTTTGTTCACTCATGATTCACTCCTTCAGATAAGCAGTCATTTTTATTGAATGCCTTATCAATGGAGTGTGGCTTATATTTTTCAATAGATCCGGGTAAATATTTTTATTTTAAAAAGGTCTTTGTGGGTATGACTATAATCTGTAGCCCTCCGGTTGCTGTAACTTGTATACGTCCTGAAAGCATGTGATAGAAGCAACATACTGGTCACGCAGATAAAACTATTTTACCTATTGTTTCTAAATAATAGCGGGAATAGGCCTATTAGTACTCACTGCTTCACAATAGAATAAGTTATCGCTATTTTAGTATTGGTATCAGGTAGAGTCTGGTATCGGCAGATGATAGGCTCACTTGAAGTTTGAGTCTTTCATAAAAAGAAATATGGCAGTATAGTAAAACTGATATTTCTAAAAATAGTCTGCCTGCAATCCCATATTTCAATCTAACCGCCTCTTATCTGAAATTAATTTAAAACCCGATTAAAAAAAACCCTATAGATTAGGGGCAATGATTTTTAACAAGAATGAAATAAATAAAAGCTCTGAATGATTTTTAATCTTTTTATTGTGTTATACCCTGACATCCTGTCTGGGTATATGGGTTTTACATATTTCAAAAATTTAGAATTTATAACTATAGCCGAGTGTATAAACCCACGGATTAATATCCAGCGTACCAATATCTGTACCATTTAAACTCAAGTCAGATTCAACCTGTGCATAACGTACATCGACAAATACTCCCCAGTTTTGTGCATCAGCAGGCTGGAAATTAAAGCCCACCTGTCCGGCTACACCATAGGTCACATCAGCTTCAAGTTTTGCATCAGAACCTTTGAGTTTTTCATCCCATGGCACGGCTACTGTGGCACCGATGCCAACATAAGGTGTAAAACGGCTGGCATTCTTGAAATTATATTTTGCAGTAAGCGTTGGTGGTAAATGTTTAAAACTGGCTTCCCCTACATTTTCCAGAATAACATCATGTTTAAATGGTGTAGCAAGCAGAAGTTCTACAGAAAAAGGGGAATCTGCAAAGAAATATTCTATCGATGGAGTAAAGCCAATTTCATTGCTCACGGTTGCTGTTGTGTTTGCAATCGTCCCATTATCATCATTTTGAGGAGCCAATACACTAGCGCCCATTTTCACTTGCCAGTCCCCAGCAAACACAGAAGTAGATAATCCCAGCAAAGCAAAAACAAGTATATTTTTTAACATATTTAAATCACCTCAACAATTAACATTTTTATAATAATCGTGTGTATTAATAATATGCAATAGTATAAATAATATAAATTATATTTTATTTTTAATACATTGATTTATAATATTTTTATTTTAAATTTACTAAAATACTAGGTTTTAAATTATAAGAAAAAATATTAATCCGAGTAATACAATA
>NZ_JFCC01000077.1:0-4617 GCF_000582925.1 Acinetobacter sp. 1294596
TGTTATTTAATTTATAGGTGGCTGAAGTTAAATAAAATTTAAATTTTTATAAAAATATTAAGATTATAATTTTTGATACTTTTAGTAATTTTCAATTTACTTTTAAATTTATAAGATTAATTTGTTTATTGTAAGTATTAATAATTTTAAATAAATTCAGGAGATATCTTGAAAAGAATAATCTTAAGCTAAGACTTTAAATCTTTCATATATTTTTATCTACAGGAGAAGAACAAGAAAATGTATCAGTCCCTATTAGATTTATCCGGCAAAACAGCATTAGTTACAGGTGGAGCCGCAGGCATAGGCCGGGCCTGTGCTTCATTATTAGCTGAAGCAGGAGCTAATGTGATGATAGCTGATCTGAATTTAGAGGCCGCTCAACAGACTGCTGAGTACATTAAAGAACAGACAGGAGGTGATATACGCAGTATCGCATGTAATATTCTCAAAGATAGTGAGCTAGTAGGAGCTGTTGAAAGTACATTAGAAGCATTTGGGCATATCCATATACTGGTCAATAATGCTGGCGGAGGCGGAGGCGGTCATGAAGCACCTGATCAGATCAGTGTAGATGATTTTGTTCGTGACTTTCAGCTGAACGTATTCGCTGCCTGGCGTCTCTGTCAACTTGTGGTTCCGCATATGAATATAGCAGGCTACGGTTCAATAGTTAATATCACTTCTATGAGTTCTGTTAATAAGAGTCCTGCTATGAGCGGCTATGCTGCTTCTAAGGCTGCGTTAAATCATATGGGTGCTAATTTAGCACATGACTTTGGGCCTGTAGTACGCATTAATGCAGTAGGACCAGGGGCTATTCGCACAGCTGCACTGGCAAAAGTTCTCACTCCTGAAATTGAAAAACGCATGCTGGCTCATACCCCATTGCAGCGTTTAGGTGAACCGGAAGATATTGCTAAAGCAGTCTTATTCTTTGCTGCTCCTATCTCTTCATGGATCAGTGGTCAAACCTTATTTGTAAATGGCGGCGGAGTACAAACCCTTGATTAAATTATCTCATCCTTTAAAATTTCTAATCGCAGCCCTTAGCTTTGGCTGTACAACTTTAGCTGTTAGCCAAACTAACACTACTGTAGCTTCTAAAAATTATCATATTTCCAGTACTAAACCTGGCACAATTTTATCTGCTCAGGCACAGCAGCCGG
Source organism: Acinetobacter sp. 1294596 (assembly GCF_000582925.1). NCBI lineage: Bacteria > Pseudomonadati > Pseudomonadota > Gammaproteobacteria > Moraxellales > Moraxellaceae > Acinetobacter > Acinetobacter sp. 1294596. Next base: position 1,170 of record NZ_JFCC01000077.1, read on the forward strand.
GAGTGGGCTATGCACATGCAGGACAACGGTTTCTGATTAATTATCGGAGTCGGGGAGTATATGGGGAGCCCATTGTTGCCTCAGGCTTTATTATTCTCCCTAAAGGCAAAGCACCAAGACAGGGCTGGCCAGTACTTGCCTGGGCACATGGTACTACAGGGGTAGCAGACACATGTGCACCTTCAGAGGATTATGCAGGCGGGCCAGTCCATAGTTATCAACAAGTCGCTGATGCTGCTTTAGATACTTGGTTAGCACGCGGTTATGCGATAGTTGCACCTGATTATCAAGGTTTAGGCACTCCAGGCGGGCATCCTTATATGAATGCTACTAGCCAATTACATACAGTAGTTGATGCAGTGCGTGCACTACATGTTTTAATGCCAGGCCAGATTAACAAGCAATGGTTAGTAATGGGTCATAGTCAGGGAGGAGCAGCTGCATTAGCGGTAGCTGCATATGGACAAAAAGATGCACCTGAGCTTAATCTGAAGGCGGCATTGGCTCTTGCACCAGGTGGATATCAGTATGAGGGTATTGCTGAGTATGCCCAAACTCATCCTAAACCTGACACCAACGTTGCTGCTTTTTTTCCAATAGTTCTACTCGGCGCTCAAGCTGCTGACCCTAGTATAAATCCTGATAATCTGGTAAGTCCGGAAATGCAGCTTTTACTTGATCAAGGACGTAAACGCTGTCTGAGTGAAATGCAAACAGAGCTAAAGCAGTCGCCAGATCGTATATTTAAGCCAGAAGCCAATTTAAAACCATTGCTTGATTACCTTAAATTGCAGTCTATTGAGCGGATGACTCCTACTGTACCTCTCATGCTTGTACAAGGCACGAATGATCAGCTAGTAGATCCACGCGGAACCTATGCTTATTATCAGCAAGTTTGTAAAGCTCATAAACCAGTTGTATACCATTCTATTAATGGAGGTGACCACCGAGATGCAGTACGTCAAAGTCCAAATTTTTCAGCAGAGTTTTTAAAGACTCTCAATAATGGAAAAATACCAACTTCTTGTTCGACAAAATAATAGTTAACTTAATAAAAAATTATTTCGAGAGAGATAGTTTGAAATAGTAAAATTGTATTAATGATGAGACACTGAAATTAAGATTATTTCAGTGTCTTTATAATAATTGGGAATTAAAAATATATTCTAATAGAATATTTTATTAAATTAAGAGGATTCAAATTCCCGAGTTTGAGTATGGAATCTCTAACCTATAAAAATAATTTTAAGTAATTTATGTAAATAAAAGAATTTATAGATGCAATAAATATAATGAATATAAGGCCTTATTTTTAAGGAATATAATTTCAAATTACATTTATATTATTTGATACACTCTTGAAATATATATTTAAAAGAAAGGTGTATGTTAATAGAACTAGATAGAAATCTAGCCACTCTATTAAGATTATGAGGAATTTTAAAATGTCAAATCAACAAAATCAGCAAAATGATCAACAACATCAACAAGGCCAACAGAATCAGCAAAGTGGTCAACAAGGTCAGCAGAGCAGTCAACAAGGCCAGCAGAATCAGCAAAATGATCAGCAGCGTCAACAGAATGATCAAAATCAGAATGATCAGCATATGTAATAGTAAATATTAGCAAGCTGAACCTTAGCCTGTTAAAAAAGCCCTCTCTTAAAGTCTGGGCTTTTTTATTTTAATATAAAAAATTATTTAATTATAATTACGAAAACAATCTTAACTTAAACTTCTTAATGTTTTAGCTTGAAATAATTAAAACTTTAGTTTTATAAAAACAAATATATTAACTAATGTTACGTTTTTACATCTTTTTTAAAAATACTAGGATTTAAGATAATTAAAAATTTTTATTGAAAAGATGATTATAATGAAAAAGAAGTTAATAGAGAGTAGCAGGAAATCTTATAAATTATGGTTTAACTCTATGTCTGATGAGGAAAGAGAAGAATTAAGTGCAATAGGTATACAGTGCAGAGCCGATGCTCAGTTTTTTAAACAGGAAATTTTAGATATTCATAGCCACTTAAATAATCTCAAGTTAAAAGAGAATAGACTATTATTTAATAAATTTATTAATAGATTTCTTGCACTTATTCCAAAAAATATCCATTCTTATATTGATAGGGAATCTTTAGAAGCAGACTCTGATTATCGGGCTTGGCTAATTAGTCGTCAAATGTTTGTATTTAACTATCTTATTGCAAAAAGTAATTTCGATTTAAGTAAAGGTGAGAACTATAGTCATATTTTATGGTCTCCTGTGATTGATAGTACTACTCCTCAACAATGTTATGACTTCAATAATAAAATTTTTAAAATTACTGATATAGAGTTTCAAAGATCAGCTACAGAACACTGGAGTAAACCAAAAAAAGGCTGTAAATGTAGTTTGATATCTATAAATAATCGTCAAGCTGAAAAATATATAAGTTTATAGATTACAAGATAGGCTAATAAAATTTGCAGATGGTCCTGATATATTTTATAGACTCTAACTAAAAGTATATTATTATTTAGTACTCGTAAAATATAAAAATAGAGTAAGAATAAAATAATTATCTTTACTTAGGTATTGCATTATCCATATGGAGCACTTCATATCTCTAAACTCTCAACATTAGCAAGTAACTTTAAGTACTTCTGTACCAGAGGCATTCGAAGAAATGATTTCGTTATTATTTTAGTAAAATACCAGATTAGATATATAAATTTTAAGTCATCTTCTTAGTCTGTTTCAGAAAACGCGGTAATTCAAATAGAGGGTGTTTTTAATTAAGCCTGTTAAGGCTTATATAAGAAAATTTTATATGGGACTTCGAATATCTTTAGAAGAAATAGTTCATTAAAACCATAAAGTCTTTAGCGAATCAAAGATAAAAAGCGACTCAATTACTCAATATTTGTTCATACATAGTAGCAAATATTTCTTATGATACATTTTTTAGATTATCATCAGGCTTCATTAAAAAGGTTAACTGTTGAAAGTAAAAATAGTTTTTTGTTAATTTGGTTCTATAGTTGGCAGAGTAAAACTTGAAGTGCGACATAAACCACCTAATTAATTTAAAGGGTTTATGGAGTATATAAAATTGTCATACCATCATCTTAACTTTGAAGATCGTACTGCATTAATGCTTGAGTCAAGAAAAGAAGGCTTTTCAGCCAGAAAATTTGCTGAACTCATTAAAAGACATCCTAGTACGATCTATCGTGAGCTTAAAAGAAATAGCATCAATGACGTTTATCAAGCTCGATATGCTTCTGATAACACCTTCGCTAGACGTAGACGTGGTCACAGAAAACTCAAAATCGATTCAATCCTCTGGAAATTTATTGTTGAAGCGATCCGTTGTTTATGGTCTCCTCAGCAAATAGCAAAGCGTTTAAAGACATTTCCTGATTTGGATCAAACAATGAATGTAAGCCATACAACGATTTAT
>NZ_JFCC01000078.1:0-4345 GCF_000582925.1 Acinetobacter sp. 1294596
AGCGATATATCGGCTGTCAGTGATTCTTCCATGATATAGGTTTTGCCGTTGAACTCTCGCTCTTCCTTCCCTTCAGCAATGAGAGTGCCTACGCCGGTCTGGGTAAAAAATGCTGGAATACCAGCACCGCCGGCCCGCAGTTTTTCGGCTAGCGTACCTTGAGGGGTAAGTTCAACTTCAAGTTCACCACTCAGGTATTGACGCTCAAATTCTTTATTTTCTCCAACATAGGATGAAATCATTTTCTTGATCTGACGGGTAGTCAGAAGCTTTCCTAAGCCGAAGTCATCTACTCCTGCATTATTGGAAATACAGGTCAGGTCTTTTACTCCGGTTTCTTTTAGAGCTGAAATCAGAGCTTCAGGAATACCACACAGGCCAAAACCACCGACTGCCAGAGTCTGTCCATTTGCGACTACATCCTGAAGGGCAGCAGTTGCACTTTCATAGACTTTATTCATAAGTTGAATTCCTATGGTTTAAGCGGTAGTTTGATCCAGTTCGTCAGCATGCAAAAAATGAGTATGATGAGGCGCGCGCTTGGTTTTACTCCATTCTTCTAGCATCTCATATTTCATTTCTTCAGTAATCATGGCAATTTTCTGCGGGGCTTTTTCATCATCATAAGCCAGCTCCAAACGGTGACCGTTTGGATCAAAGAAATAAATTGAATGGAAAATGCCGTGGTTAGTAATACCGAGTACATCTACACCATTTGCCTCTAGATGTGCTTTGGCGGCTTCAAGAGCTGTACGGTCTTTAACTTTCAATGCAATATGCTGGACCCATTTTGGTGTATTTTCGTCGCGGCCCATTTCTGGCTGGGTTGGCAGTTCAAAAAAAGCAAGAACATTACCATTCCCGGCATCTAAAAACAGGTGCATATAAGGGTCAAAAGCTTTGGTAGAAGGTACATGGTCTTCGGCAAATGCCAGAATAAAATCCATGTTCAGGTTTTTCTTATACCATTCGACGGTTTCTTTAGCATCTTTACAGCGATAGGCCACATGGTGAATTTTTTCGATTTGAATAGTCATGAACAAATGTCCTTATTTTTTATGCGGCATCCGACTGCGCTTCTGGCGCAGCATTCTGGAATGCGCTCAATGTTGAGCAGTGTGTATAAATACTTTCAATTTTGGGAAAAGCTGTCAGGTCAATATTAAAACGCTTGGCGTTATAGACCTGAGGAATCAGGCAGCAGTCTGCCAGTGTAGGAGTATTGTTAAAACAGTAGCGGCCATTTGAGTCGTGTAATAAAGCTTCAAGTGCTTTAAAACCTTCAGTCACCCAATGGGCGTACCATTCAGATTTTGCTGTTTCACCAATTTGCAGGGTTTGACTTAAATACTGTAATACCCGCAGATTGTTCACCGGATGAATATCACAAGCAATACTCTGACAAAATGCCCGAATTCTTGCTCGCGAGTGTGCATCTTTGGGTAAGAGGGGCGTTTCAGGATGAGTTTCTTCAAGATACTCTAAGATACTCATGGACTGACCCAGATTGAAGTCTCCATCTGTGAGCGTAGGCACCAGTGCAGTTGGGTTCATGCGGCAGTAAGCTTCAGAACGCTGTTCGCCTCCATTTTTCAGCAGATGTACAGGCACAAGTTCGTAGTGCAGTCCTTTAAGATTCAGGGCAATACGTACCCGGTAAGCCGCGGAACTACGGAAGTAACTATACAGCTTCACGTTGCTCTACCTCTGATTCATCAGTATTAAAATCAAACTGGACAGCTGGCAGTACCTTGCCGCTTACCTCACCAAAACCGATACGCAGACCATCTTTTTCACAGTAGCCTTTCATGATCAGGGTATCGCCATCTTGCAAGAAACTGCGCTGTTCGCCATTTGAGAGTGTAAGTGGCTTGGTCGTATTCCAGGTAAGCTCCAGCAGGGAGCCATAAGAATCGGGGGTAGGGCCAGAAATGGTACCTGAACCCATCAAGTCACCGACCTGAACGTTACAGCCAGAAATCGTATGGTGAGTCAGTTGCTGGGCCATTGACCAGTACATATATTTAAAGTTGGTTTGGCAGATCACATCGGCCTGTACCTGTCCGGCTGCCTGAAGTTCAACAGAAAGCTGGATATCGTAACTGTTGGCACTGTTGTCTTCACGCAGATAAGCCAATGGACGTGGTTCCTGTTCCGGACTGTTGGTCTTGAAAGGTTGCAGGGCGTCTAGCGTGACAATCCACGGTGAAATAGAGGAAGCAAACGTTTTGGCATTAAATGGACCAAGTGGTACATATTCCCATTGCTGAATATCACGTGCTGACAAGTCATTAAACAGTACCATTCCAAAAATATGGTCCCAGGCATTTTCAATGGAGATCGGTTCGCCCAGCTGGTTTGGTTTGCCAATAATAAAACCGGTTTCCAGTTCAAAGTCGAGCTTGCGACAGGCAGTGAATACAGGGCGTTCTTTACTTGGCAGTTTAACCTGGCCCGACGGGCGAACTATATCTGTACCACTAACTACTACTGAGCTGGCACGACCATTATAGCCGACCGGAAGTTCTGACCAGTTAGGAAGCAAGGCATTCTTGGGATCACGGAACATACAGCCAACATTGGTAGCATGCTCTTTTGAAGAATAGAAATCGGTATAGCCGGGAATGTGGACTGGCAAATGTAGCACTACTTCTGAGCGTTTAAAGAAGGCTTTTTCACGCAGTTCGCTATTATCACGTAGTTCTGGATTTGTACTGGAAAGAAGGAATTGCAGGGTAGAGCGAACTTGAGTCCACTGATCACGTCCAGACTCAATAAACTGATTTAAGGTTGACTGATCAAAATAGTTTCTGCCTGCTTCAATAGTGAGTAAGCCAGCCTGTTCAAGTACTGCCAGATCTACTACATACTCACCTAGTGCAACACCGGCGCGACGTTTTCCATCAGCTGTTTCACTAAAAATACCATAAGGCAGGTTCTGAATCGGGAAATCTGAATCTGGTGCAACATCGATGAATGATTTAAGTTGTGTCGTCATTTAACTGTTCCTTTTGTCCAAATGAAGGCAGCCTGCCGCTTTTATCTGACCTGATGTATCTATGGAAATCAGGCTACTTGCTTAAAGTTAGTTCATGTCCAGAAATTAAAATGTCTGCAAATTTTCCAAAGCTTAAGACAGCTGTTTTTATCTTAGTTCTATCATACTTATTTTTATATATTACACAATATATAATTTAATTATGGATATCGTAATAAGCGAAAATTAAAATAATACTCAGCCATTATTTTTCGGTTTTTATATAGAATGACCTATTGAAATCCGCTTGCACCCCGGCAAAAATCCGTTATGCTGATATAGCTAATATACGATTTGTGGACCTGAACGTGCGCCTTGGCAGACTTTTAAAACAGTCTTGGCTTATCTGTTTTCTTGTTTTTCTAACAGGATGGTCTACTGTGTCTGCTCATCTGCTAAGTCATTCCGGCGGATCTCAACCTACGCAGCAAGTGAACCAGCATGTTGGCCATGCAGGCTGTCACGAAGTGTCTCATGCTGCATCACAATCTGCGCATCATTCTTGTATCAATGATGCTAGTCATAAGACAGTGCAGCAGGTTCATTGTCACGATTGCAGCTCACTACATTGCAATACACTGCAAGTGGTTTTAGCAGCAGCTGATAACGTGCCTGAATCTTTACCAAATCTTTCTTTACCCGAAACAAGCCACAGCCATTATTTTGCCCGTTACTTGCCGGGATACTGGCAAGAAATTCTGCGCCCTCCTAAAGCCTGACCTTAATTTCACGATTAAAAATTATTTTTAATTATCAAGGTCAAATCATGTCTATAAAACTGAGTCAAGCCCTGTTACTGGGTGCCTGTCTGTCCTCATCCACCTGGTTAATGGCGGCAGTCAAGGAATATCATCTTACTATTGATGAACAGCTGGTGAATGTACCCGGCAAGCCACTAAAACGTATTACTGTAAATGGAAAATTTCCAGCTCCTTTACTCGAGTTTGAAGAAGGCGATGAAGCCGTAATTCATGTTTATAACAAGCTTAAAAATGAAGACTCTTCCTTACACTGGCATGGATTGTTATTGCCGGCTTTAATGGATGGTGTACCTGGCTTTAATGGATTTCAGGGTATTAAACCGGGTGGTCATTTTGAATACCGGGCAGAGTAAAACTTGAAGTGCGACATAAACCACCTAATTAATTTAAAGGGTTTATGGAGTATATAAAATTGTCATACCATCATCTTAACTTTGAAGATCGTACTGCATTAATGCTTGAGTCAAGAAAAGAAGGCTTTTCAGCCAGAAAATTTGCTGAACTCATTAAAAGACATCCTAGTACGATCTATCGTGAGCTTAAAAGA
>NZ_JFCC01000079.1:0-4243 GCF_000582925.1 Acinetobacter sp. 1294596
TCTATTTTTCTTAAGAAAGATCTTAATTATTTTTAATCACCAGATATTACCTCATAAAAACTATTATTTTTATAAAGGTAAGTCAGTAGCCACTCTTTTAGTGTCTTAAAATGAATGATAAATGTCCGCTAATGAATTTTGCTTACAACCTTTTAAAGTCATACTTGAGTTTATCAATAAATAAAATAACTCATGGAATAGATGATGAATGCAATTACTCAAGTAGACAAGATCACAGAACCCGTTAAATTCACAGATAAAAAACGTAAACTCTGGCTGTTAGGTCTGGTTGTACCCAATATTGCCAATGCTACCTTTTTGGGTTATCAGTTTGGCCCTAAAATTACTAAGAAATTATTTACTTATATGGGTCCTCTGGCATTACATATCATCATTCCAGCCATTGATAAATATATGGGAGAAGACCCGGAAAATCCGCCTGAAGAAGCTGTAACTGATCTGGAGAATGATCCCTATTATGCACGGGTTGTTAAATTATTTATTCCTTTACAGATAATTGCCAATCTGTATGGTAATTATCTTGTCAGTCAAAAAGCAGTTTCACTGGAAGAGCGTATTCTTTTTGGCCATATTCTTGGTCTGGTCAATGGTGTAGCAATTAATACTGCACATGAGCTGAGCCATAAGTCAGGCAAGCTGGAACATTACCTTTCGCATCTTTGTCTTGCCCCTACAGGGTATAACCATTTCCGTATTGAACATCCTTATGGGCATCACCGTCGTGTAGCTACCCCTGAAGATCCGGCTTCTTCGCAGTTAGGTGAAAGTTTCTGGCAGTTCTGGCCAAGAACTGTAACTGGAAGCTTTAAATCAGCCATAGAAATTGAAACACGACGCTTGGACCGTAAAGGGAAAACATTTTGGTCTTTAGAGAATGAGCTGTTTCATGGATGGACAATAACTGCTGCCTATCACATGTTCATGCTAAAGCTGTTTGGAGCAGGAATTATTCCAACCCAGCTTATCCAGTCATGTTGTGGTATCACGTTATTTGAAGTCGTTAATTACATGGAACATTATGGCTTGAAACGTGAGGATTTAGGTAATGGCCGGTATGCCCGTACCCGGCCAGAACACAGCTGGAACAATAACAGCAGGTTCAGTAACGTACTGCTCTATCAGCTACAGCGCCATTCGGATCATCATGCCTATCCGACCCGTAGTTTTCAGTCCCTACGCCATTACGATAATGTTCCACAGTTACCCGCGGGTTATGCCAGTATGGTTCTCCCCGCTCTAATTCCAAAATGGTGGTTTAAATTAATGGATGAACGTGTGATTAAACACTATGATGGTCATATAGATAAGATTAATTTTTATCCTAAAGCCCGAGAAAAGATTTTAGGTAAGTATGTGCATTTGTTTAAAACTAGAACTGAACGATCTTAAACTGATTAAATAATATAGAAAACAAAGCTACTGCCAGTTCTCTTTATAGTTTTAGAAAATAATAGAGAGAATTGCTTAAGTTTTTATCGGTATGGAGACCAGAGCTGTTTTAAAATGATTAATAAGAATGTTCCACTTATACCTGTACGTTACTATTTGAAACTGGTCGAACTGCTCATAGCCAGAAATATTCCTATACAGGTATTTCTGGACGAACTGCATATCGATATAGAACAGTATCTGGCTCAACCGGACTTGAAAGTATCTATTTCTCAAGTAGAAAAAATAATTCAGTACTGTTTAAGGTTCCCGGTAAATACTGATCTGGCCTTTGAACTTGGCCGCTCGTTACACTTAAGTTCACATAGCTTGGTAGGTTATGCAATTTTAACCTCCAAGACAGTTGAACATGCTCTTAAGCTGGTGACCAGATACTTCAGTCTGATTATGCCAAGTTTTAAAGCATCAATTTATTTCAATAAAAATCAGCAGGCCGAATGGCTGATTGAGCCTGAACTGGACATGGATCAATCTGTGTTGAATTTTCACATTGAAGCGATTGCTATCGCCCTGCATAATAATCTTAATGACTTGATCGATTCACCTTTCTTATCCTTTTCTATTTTTTTATCTCTGCCTGAACCACCTCATCTTAAACAAATTAACCAGTTAAAGCAGTTCAGGTTTCATTTTAATGCCCTTAACCGCCCTGGTTTAAAAATTACTCTTGGTCAGGAGCTATTAGCTTATAAACTGCCATTAGCAGATGAAATGACCTTAAAAGCAGTAGAGTTTAAATGTCAGGAGCAAATGAAGGAGATCACCCAAAGTCAGGATTTCCCTGAATGGATCAAAATGATTCTCTTAAATACTTATCAAATGCCAACTCTTACCGAATGTGCAGAATTACTGCATGTTTCAACCAAAACCTTACAACGACAGTTACATAAAAAAAATGCTGATTTCAATGGAATAAAAAAACAAGTCATTATATTAAAAGCACAAGAGAGACTGAGTCATTCATCTGCCAGCATTACCCAAATTGCCTATGAACTCGACTATTCATCTTCTTCTAATTTTTCCCGTGCCTTTAAGGCTTTAGTGGGTCTTACACCAGAAGCTTATCGACAGCAATTTCAATAAAAAATCTCTATCATCCAAAAAAGTAGCCAAAAATAGGGATCAGTATCTCTATTTTCTGATTTCTATATGAATTTCTATTATTTTTTCGCTCTCCAGGCAGCCTGAACCTGACCGGCAATTTTTGGATAATCTATCAAACAACGTATATGTGAAACTATTCCTGTTTTTAAGGTTTTATCATCTACGATAAAGTAGGGACTATGGTTAGGGGCTGCCTTGTGCATGTCCTGATCGGTTGGGGTAGCCCCTAGAAATACAAATAAAGCTGGCATAATCTGGCCACAATACGCGAAGTCCTCACTGGCACTTTCATTTTGTTCCAGCACATGAACTTTATTCTCCCCTGCAACTGACTTTAAGCTGGGAGCCATAAGGTGAGTTAAAGTTTTATCATTAAGTGTCATAGGAGCATAAGCAGAAATTTCTATCTTGGCCTGAACATCATTGGCCTTTGCAGTACGATCAATCATTTTAGGCAAGCTCTTTAAAATATTCTGGCGAATGTATTCATGATTGGAGCGGATAGTTCCGGTCATCGATACCTGTTCCGGTATAATATTGCCACTGGTTCCTCCCTGAATCTGATCTATACTTATAACGTCCATGCCCTTGCCAAGATCAGTACGACGCGATACCAGTGTTTGCATGTTCTGAATAATGTCTGCCGCAGCAACAGTCGAGTCTCTTCCTTTCCATGGCATGGAACCATGAACCTGTTGGCCGTCTAAAGTAATCCGGACACCATCAGCACTATTTAAGACAGCACCATCTTTATAATATAAGTGGCCACTTGGCATCCCTGCCATAACATGCAATCCAAAAATCACTTCTGGCTTTGAATTACTCAATGCACCATCTGCGATCATTTTTCTTGAACCCACCTGTTCGTCCTGACTAAAATTATCAATATCTGCTCTCCCTTCTTCGGTAGGCTGGAAAACAAATACAACTGTACCTGCAACTTTTTCCCTATGTTCAGCCAAAACTTGCGCAGCACCCAATAACATAGCAGTATGAGCATCATGGCCACATGCGTGGGCAACTGGCGTTATTTTACCCTCATATAACCCTGTGACCTGACTGGCAAAAGAAACCGGAGCCTTTTTTTGCATAGGTAAAACGTCCATGTCGGCACGTAGTGCAATGACCGGTCCGGGTCTTCCTCCTTTCAGTACACCTATAACATCTGTTTGCGAAGCCTTTTTTAACCTCAGCACCATAGGCATTAAGTTCTTTTTGTACCAGTTCAGAGGTTTTAAATTTTAAATTTCCCAACTCGGGATTTGCATGAATATAGTGTCTTAACTGGATAGTATGAGGTTCAACTTTCATAGCGGCTTGGTTAATCCAGTCTGCATAGGCTAAATGTTGTATACCTAATATAAGATTTATAATTATAAAACTCTTTTTTAAATATATGAAATATTCCTATTTTAATCGTTAAAATTGTTCATTTTTCAATATTTAAAATTAAAGTAAATTAATAAAAAATATCTTACGGTTTTTTTATAATAAATTATATTTTGTTCTTAACCACTTTTAACACCTTCTATATATAAAAATATAATCACAAGGTTCCAAGATGCATAAAATTAACCAAAAAATACAAGTTGTTTTTTAATAAAAAAATTATTATAAATACAATTAAACTATTAATTAAAAATTTTTATAGGAAAATAAAATAGTAGTT
>NZ_JFCC01000080.1:0-4229 GCF_000582925.1 Acinetobacter sp. 1294596
TTCCTTAAGTAATAATTTTTTTAAGATCTTGAGCCAATTAAAAACTGCCTACAATATAAAAATTTCAATTATGATAACTTAAATATTAATGAATGATATTTAAGTTATCACGCAAAAAACTGCTATTAAAATAGTAGTTCTTTATTTCAATCTTATATTATTGGATTAAATATTAGCAACTTTAGGTTGAATATTAAGCTTAGAAATAATTGCCTGAGCTTGTTCTAACACGAGATGATCATTAGCTTGATGAGAAACTAACTGTACACCCATAGGCATATGAGTGGAACTAGTACCGATCGGGAAGGTAAAAGATGGTGCGTCGAGATAATTAAAAGGTCTCGTATAATCACCTACATGAATAAACTGGGTATCCTGTACGTCCAGTTCAACAGCAAAGATTGGACTAACAGGCAGCAGTAAACATAGATTCTCAACTAAAGATTTTTTAAATATATCTTGAAATATACTGCGCTCTCTGATGGTTTGCTGGTAGTCATCTGCTGTAATTGTTTTACCATGCAATACGCGGTCTCGTATCACCTGCCACATTTTAGTCTGTTCATTTTCAGCATCTTTGCCATGATATAAATAACTTTCATAAGCAATAATTTTTGATGTTCTGGTAGATAATTCTTCAAAGTTAAAACCTGCAGGAGGCTGCCATTTTTTAAGTGTAAAGCCCTGCTCTTTTAATTGCGCTAATAACTTATTCCATAAACTTAAAACTTCATCATTTAATGGATATGGAAAATCCTCTTCGGCTAGATAGTATAGTTGATTAAGATCGGATCGCAGGTGGGGAACATGTGTCTTAGCAAGTAATGCATACAGCTCAAGAATATCTTCACTTCTTAAGGCAATTGGACCCAATGTATCTAAGGTCTTTGACAGAGGAACTCCCCCTGAAGCATCAATCTGATCACTTGAGGGCTTGAATCCAAAAATACCGTTCAATGCAGCAGGTGTACGAATAGACCCGCCCGTATCACCACCAATAGACAGAGGACACAAACCAGCAGCAACAGCAACACTCGACCCAGAAGAAGAGCCGCCAGGTGCTAACTGTTTTTTAGACCAGGGATTATGAGGTGTGCCTTGCAGTGGATTTTGTCCTGAAAGTCCAAAGGCTAACTCTGTCATTTTTACTTTACCAAGAATCACAAAGCCTAAACTTTCAAGTTGTCGTACCAAGGCGCAGCTTTCTTGTGCAATTTGGTCTAAATAAACAGTACCCGCTTTGGTCACATAGCCTTTTACATCTAAATTATCTTTTAAAAGAATGGGTATACCATGAAACTGACTTAAACGCTTAGAGGTTATATTTAATGTGTCCAGTTGTCTGGCGTGCTCAAGTGCCTCAGTTTCAAATAGCGCTGAAATACAATTTAAGTCTTTATACGTTTTAATACGATGAATATAAAACTCAACCACATCAACTACTGTCACTTCTTTACTTGAAATTTTTCTTGCAATCTAAAGTGCTGAAATATTAAGTAAGTTCATTAAATATCTTCCAGTTTTTTACCCACAGTCTCAGGCATTTTAATAAAAGTAAGCAGTGTTAAAGCGGCCCCAATAATCACCAGAAAATAAAAATAGTCCTGTTTTCCAATGCTTTGCAACCAAGTAAGAATATAAGGTGTTGTGCCACCCAACAATGCGACCATTAAGTTATACGGTGCACCAATTCCCACAGCTCGAACTTCTGTCGGAAATTGTTCAGACATAAGCGTAGGACCTATAGATGTATATAATGCGTAAAGCAATAGACCAAATATTTCGACCAATAAAATTGAGCTAAATGAGCTATCCATCCACTTAATTATGGGATAGAAAAACAGTAAGTACCCTACAGCGAAAACAATTAACTGCGGCTTACGTCCAATTTTATCGGATAACCATCCAAATACAGGCTGGCATAGCATAAATACCACCAAAGCAATAGTATTGGCAGCAAAGGCAACTTTCGGTTCCGCACCCAAAGCCTTAATTGCGTAGCTTGGGACATACACAATAAATATATAGAATGCAAAAGTAGTTAAAATTGAAATACCAACTATTCGTAAGGTTTCTTTAGGATGATTTTTAATTAAGAAAATTAATGGATTTTTAACTTTTTCCTTGGCATGAGTCATTTCACTATCAGGTACAGAGCGGCGTATCCACATTCCGACCAGTCCACCTAAAGCACCCAAGAGAAAAGGAATACGCCACCCGTAATCACTCATCTGCTGTTCGGTTAAAATAGTGGTTAATAACCATGCCAAACTCGATGCCATTAATATACCAATGGCTGCACTAAAGAACATAAAACTTGAATAAAAGCCTCTTTTTTCTTTTGGTGCCATTTCTGATAGATACGTAGCTGCTGAAGCAAACTCTCCGCCTAAAGATAAGCCTTGTAATAACCGGGCCAAAACTAAAATAATAGGGGCAAAAATACCAATTACTTCATAAGTGGGAGACAGACCAATCATTAACGAACCACCCGCCATCATCATAATGGTGGCTGCAAGTGCTGCTTTTCTGCCATATCGATCTGAAAAGATTCCCAATACAATTCCGCCTAACGGACGCATAAAAAAGCCTACTGCAAAGATAGCGAAAGTCGCTAATAAAGATGCTGTTGGATCTGTAGAGGGAAAAAACTGTTTGGCAAAAAAAACCGCAAATGTTGCATAGATAGTCCAGTCAAACCATTCAACAGCATTTCCAACTGTTCCTGCAAGAATGACTTTCTTTTGTGATACATTTTCAAGCTTAGAGGTTGAATTTTTCATATTTGGTTCATCCATGATTTCCTTAAATTTGGTTTTAGACAAATAATTCCATTTAATTTTATTTTTCAGACTCAAATTTAGATTATATTTAATTTTTAGACAAGTCAATTATTATGAATGAATCTTTTAAAATGGACGATATTGATAAAGCGTGTATTAATGCTTTGTTAGAGAACCCAAGAGGTTCATGGCGGGAACTAAGCTTGGCGAGTGAAATTCCTGAAAAAAAATTATCTAGGCGCATTAGCAAGCTTTTTGATGAGCAAATCATTCGTACAGTAGTTGAACTGAATCCTTTGGTGGTTAATAAAGGATTTACTGTACATGTCTGGCTAAGCGTTAAACCGGGAAAGGTAAAAGAGATTTCACATTTTTTCTCTGAAAGGCCTGAAGTGCGAATTGTTTTTTTAACTACAGGATTAGCTGATATTTTTTTAGAAATTGGCTTGGAAAAAGCTACCGATTTATATCCCTGGATGCATGATTTCGTTACTCAGCTTCCGGATGTTAAAACAGTGGAAACACAGGTGGTTTTAAAACCCTTTACTTGGGCCAGCAAGCTAAAGAATAATCCTGTAGCTTCATCTATGCCTGTTCAACACTTATTATCTTCAGATGAATTAAAACTGATCCAAGTATTAGCAAAAGATGGCCGAATTTCAATGAAAAGCCTTTCGGAAGCTATTCAGATGAGTGAACATAAAACCCAGAAAATGATGAATGATCTGCTAGCAGAAGAAGTATTTTCATTGCGGTTAGACTTTGAACCAAAACTACTGGGCTATGATACTGAGGCAATTGTACTAATTAAAGCCCGTCCTGACTCTGTTAATGAAATTGTAAAAGCACTCTGCGAACTTAAAAATACCCGTTGTTTATTTGGGATTAGTGGTGAATCACAATTTTTCTGGCATGTATTGTGTAATGATCTAGCAGATTTATGGTATTTGACTACCGAAAAATTGGGCCAGTTAGAAGGAATTCACTCTTGTAATACGAATATGATTACCAACGCTTATAAACGTGCTGGTTTTATGCGCAAAGGAATCAATATGCAATTTCCCTAAAGCAACGATAAAATACCAAGCTTAAATAGCAATCCCTAATTGGAACCAAATCTTTCAAATTTTCAGTTGGGTATTAATCTATTTATTTAAAGTATTTCTGTAACAACATTTTTGCATTCAAGAGTCTTTTTAAGATCATGCTGCATTACTTTTAAATGAAAGTATTAAATGCTTCCTCTAGAGGAAGTTTTTAAAACTTCATAGTACATCATATAGCTATTTCTTATTCTCATAGACATGTCAGATGCCTAAGACCACTATATTAATATAAGCTCTGCTAGAGCTATTAATTTTTTTGCACATTCGTTAGTAATATATTACGTATGCCCAGATAATATTTTAATCGTAATAGTTTTTATATAAATATAGAAAAATAGCA
>NZ_JFCC01000081.1:0-3745 GCF_000582925.1 Acinetobacter sp. 1294596
GCTCGTCAGGGTTATCCAACTGGTGTTATGGTTCATTCAGACCAAGGTTCACAGTACTGTAGTCGTGATTTTAGAGCGCTGTTACTGACAAATGATTGTACTCAGAGTATGTCTAGACGTGGAAACTGTTGGGATAATGCAGTGACTGAAAGCTTCTTTCATACATTAAAAGGTCATGTGGTACATGGCAGTGTGTTTTCGACTCGAAAAGAAGCGAATGCTGTCTTGTTTGACTATATTGAAATTTATTACAATCGGGTCAGAAGACATTCTGCAAACGGCTGGTTAAGTCCAGAAGCCTTTGAACAGAAATATATTAAAAGTTTAGAGGGGCTGGTTGTCCACGATACTGTCTAGGATCAAACCTTGCAGCTATAAGTAATTACTTGCAAAAATTTTAAAATGTTTTTTTACGGTTTTTACGTGGTTACTATTTAGTTAGGTCAGGAGGTTAATGTGGAAGATGTAAGATTGTTGTATGTAAGTAAGCTAAAAGATTGTGCCAACCCTATGAATGAGCTGTTCAACATTCTTACTGAAGCATTAAACTTTAATACGCCTCATAAGATTTATGGTGCTCTCTATTACGGCAATGGCTACTTTGTCCAATGCCTTGAAGGGGAGAGGGAAAAAGTTGAACATCTTTATTTTCAGAAGATTCTTAAAGATCCACGTCATGAAGAATGTGAAGTACTGTTCTTAGAAAATATTGATGAACGAATGTTCTCCAAATGGCATATGAAATATGCGAGCTATCATAAAGATGTTATAAATTTCTTTATGGATAAGCATAAAGAGAGCTTTAATCCCTATTTGTTGACTAATGAAACTATTCCTGACTTTGTAGATTTATTATCTCGACAGCCCGACAGTTTTTATACCTTAAGCCATAGTTGATTTATTCTGTTTCAATATTAAGTTAGCTTATTTAATTTTTTAAAAAGTTATTCAATTAATCTTGAAGATATATAAAATAAAACCTGCCCCGCAGGTTTTATTTTATATATTGGATCAGAGAATAAGAACATGCTTGAAGAACTAGCAAATAAAAGAATATTAGTGAGTGAATACGATACATACTATTAACTCTATTATCCAAAAAAATTACTCAAGAAACTCGATATTTTGTCTATATTCAAATGACCCTTTTTACTTAAGGGTACTTTGGTAACCTACTTTAATTGTCTTTTCTCCCTGAAAGAAAGACTCTTAAAGTTTTAATGAATTTGTATACACTTAGTTCTATACAAATCCTCATTAGCCTATCCTTAAGAGGATAGGTTTTTTTTATTCATAAGATTTTAGTTGAAGACATATTTTTAGAAATTTGTTTATATTGTTTATTTAAAAATCTCTAATTTAATTTCAAGCTATGTTTAATAAATAAATAACATGAGATACATTAAGCACACCGTTATTGCTATTAAAACAACTACATATATTTGAATTTTAAATTATATTAATATTAATTCTATCACTTTCCTTCCGATAGAAGAGTGTGTGTAGTAGTACCCCTTAACCTGCTTTTACCTCTATGAAAGCAGGTTTTTTTAACCCTTCATTATTAGTTTATTAGCTTTAAATATCCATCTACCGAAAGCTCATATCGCTCCCAGTATGAGCTTTTCTATTTAATGAGAGATTTTGAATATGAGTGATTCAGATATACTGAAAACATTACAGGTGTTAGAGAAAACACATGGTAATTCAAAAGAGGTTGTTTATAGCGCTCATCTCTCTGATGAATGCGTATATTTGTTTTCAGATATAGGATATGCCGGAAATAATCCTACTCCCAGGCATGAGTGGCGCATGAATAAGGCAGATCCTGATTTGGAAATAAAGTTAAAGAGTGCGGTTCAGCTTATTCTGGATGAAGCCCAAGTGGCTTAAGGATAATGGGTGAACTGAAAGTATGAAAGGAATTAACTTTATTATTGAAGATCTCATAAGCTCTAAACACCTTATGAGATCTTTTAAAATTTATTCTCATAACTACAGATCAAATCCTAGATTTTTTAAAATAACTTATGCAATCTATTTGATTAAATTAATTAAAATTACTTAGACATTTATACTATATTTATTTTGCTAGGGTTCTGATATAGCTAGGTGTTTGCCGAAAAATTAAGAAGTTTTTATCATGTCTAATTATAGAATTACTTATGAAAGATTAATCTCTAGTATCAATAATAAGCTGGAAGTAAATAAAAACACGGCTATAAGTTTTGAAGAGAAATATTCTGATATTGAGCCTGGAGTAGTAGAGAAACTGGAAATTTACTATGATGCTAAAGGGTATGAGTTTGACTGGCTAGAAGAAGATAACTTATTGGTGGTGCTTATAACACCTAAATAACTGAACAATAGTCTTAAGCTAGTTTTGAGTGGTTCTTCTCTCATGGAGAAAAAGAAAGTAAGAGGTTTGCAAAATATTAACCAGATAACCAAAAATTATATTTATCGGATAGACTTCTCAGTCTCTTCCATTTAAAGAAGTTTTGATGTAAATATGCCAGTTCAAATTTGCAGAAAGCAAATTTTCTCCTGGTGAAGCAAATGAAAGAAAATTTAGGCGTAGTTGTTTTTTATGCACTGTGCATTCTTGGAATTATCCTTGAATTGGTGGGGTTTATGAATATAGATATAATGTTTCTGGTAATTGGGGCTGCATTTTTAATTAGTGCATTTCTCATAAAGTCAGAATTCAAACTATATGTCTCTTTCTGGAAAGAAATCGAATAGCGTTATTTAAGTTTGGTAAGAATAAGAAGCCGCATTGACTAAAGTTAGTGCGGTTTTTTAATGGGTGTAAGTTATGGATGCCGACCAGTACAAAGCTCTAACCAAAAAGAAGCCATTAAAAAAGGTACCAAGAGCAAAGCCATTACCTAAGGCAACTCAAAAATATCTCGAAGCCCAAGAAGAACTAGAGCGGATTCTGGATATTTTAGAAATCAAATTTGAAAATGCTTTCACTTTAAATCTACCAAGCACTGGCGTTTCGACTTTCATTTGATCGAACACAGGATCTTAATTGAAATAGCAGGCGGGCCTTGGTCTGGTGGACGTAAGGGAAAACTGAGCAATAAGGCTTGGAGCATGGATCGTTATGATCATGCTGCAGAGATGGGTTATAACGTTGTACGTTTGGAATCAGCTAGCCGTTACAAGATCAACGAAGCTGGACCATTGCAAATAGAATCCAGTCATGCTGGTCAATGGCTTAAACACTTAAAGAGGTATTCATTCAATGGAACAGTTCAGACCATTCCCGCCGCCGGAACTGATTGATCAGGCAGAGGAAGAGGAAGCAATCCGGCTGGCACCCGCCGTTGAATTAAAAGAATGGGTGCTTAAAAACTTTTTAACCTTGGGTGGCCAGCTGCACAATCCGGACCATGATCATATCGCTGAGCTGCTTCATGATGATGAAACCTTCCTGGCATTTGCTTGGGCTTCATCTGCGGCAGTAGCGAAAAAACGTATGGTACTGGGCCAATGTGAAAAGGTGATGTTTAACCAGGGTGGTTGGAAAAAGGCTAGGCAGGAACAGCAGATGCGGGACTGGTTCGGCTATGTACCTGTTTATCTCATTACAGTAGACGCAAGCTTTTGCAAAAACTCTAATGATCAGGAGTTCTGCCGTTTGATTGAGCATGAGCTTTATCACATCGGTGTTGAACGTGATGAGGACGGCGAAATCATTTATAGCGATATGACCGGCTTACCAAAGCATTACTTG
>NZ_JFCC01000082.1:0-3345 GCF_000582925.1 Acinetobacter sp. 1294596
TGCGTAAAACGTTGACCTATGACCGTGGACGCGAGATGGCAGAACATAAAATACTTGAAGAAGATTTAGGCATAGATGTATATTTCTGTGACCCACATTCACCCTGGCAAAAAGGCACATGCGAAAATATGAATGGTTTAATTAGGCAATATTTACCTAAAGGGATTGATTTAAATCAGGCAGATCAGCATTATTTAAATCAAGTTGCCATGTCACTGAATACTCGTCCTAGAAAAGCGTTAGATTGGCTTACACCATTAGAGAAATTTGCTCAGCTTGTTGATTATCATAAGACTTTTCAAACTGTCGCACCTCATGTTTGAATTCGCCCTAATATAAAAGCTTATTTTCAATAAAAAACACATCATAATACCCCCTTGCCTTTTAACCACAAAAATATTGAAGTTATTATTTAGAAGCAATTAATAGAAAAATAAACAAATCTTTTTTAAACAAGCTACTAATAAAAATATCTCCATCGAAAATAAAGTATAAAAATTCAAAAACCATTTAATAAAGTATCAATAGAGTTAAAATACATATAGCTTACTTTTAATTTTAAAGAGGAATACAAGAAATAATTTCTTGTATTCCTGTTATAAGATTGGGAGAACCAAGTTGATAATTTCACCCATTTCTTTGGATCTATTAATTTAAGTTTCGACTTTACTTATTTGAGCTTAGCCATTTGGTCGAGTCACAATCGGGAAAATTGAATCTGGACGTTTAAACATTGCAAAGAATTTTCCAATTTTCAGTGGATTACCTTTGACTTTACTGTCTTTAGAAAGCAGGACTTTTACCCCTTCTATTTGACCTGTAATCATTTTTAGATATAAGGGCTTGGTTAAGGTTAATGTAGGGCAATCCAATGCCAAATCTTTACTTTCATCATAACGCTTAAACTGCATGACTGAGTTTTCAACCCATAATGAAAAATGCTCTTTGGTATCCGACAAAACCAGATTGATACACTGGTTTTCATTTTTTAAATTTTCCACATCTAAATTTGTCGCCATAGCTTCAAGAAATCTTTCAGTTGGTGTATGAATCAATAAATCACTCGGATCAGAAGTATTTTGTAGGGGTACATTATTTTGTAGCTCTTGAGCGCCCACCAAAAAGAAATTACGCCAAGTTGAAGCCTCAGCAGCATAGCCCAATTGACGATAAGTATTCGCCAATAAGTCTTTTGCTTGTTGGTTTTGAGGGTTATTCAACACAATATGTTTTAAAATCTCGGCAGCCCATCTATAGTCAGCTTGAGCGTAGGCATCCCGCGCATTTTTCAATGCATTGTTCTCCCCACCTGCTAACTCAATATATTTTTTTGCAACAGCTTTAGGGGGTAATGGATCTAAATTGGAAGGATGGGCATCGAACCATCCCATATAATATTGGTATACTGCTTTTACATTATGTTTTAGGGTTCCATAATAGCCATGAGCATATAGTTTTTGATCAAGTGCCGCTGGAAGCTTAATTTTTTCGGCAATTTCAGCGCCATTAAAACCAGAGTTCATATATCTCACCGTCTGATCATGCGTGAACTTATAAACATCTCGCTGGGTTTTAATAAAATCTTGAATATTGTCATTGCCCCAGACAGGCCAATGATGCTGTGCAATCAATACATCGGATGCTTTGGCATGCTGCATTGCTTGGTCTAGATAGCCCACCCATTTTAAGGCATCACGGACTTTAGCACCCCGAAGGGTATAAAGATTATGCATGGTATGAGATAGAATTTCTGCGCCGTTATAAAGTTTCAATGATGGGATAGAGAACGTTAATTCTGCTGGTGCTTCTGAACCCGGCACGTTATAAAACACAAAATCCAAGCCATCAACCGTCATTTTCTGTTCTGGTTGAGTGATCAGTTGTGTAGGCTCAAGGATGCCCATTTTTCCCACAGCAACAGCCTTACCTAAACCTGTATCCACCAATCCTTCCGCATTTTTAGGTAGAAAAGTTCCATACATATAAGTCGCACGACGTATCATGGCTGAACCTGCCATCACATTTTCACTGGTCGCTTCTTCCATAAAGCCTTTTGGCGCAATAATTGGAGTTTTTCTAGCGTTAATTTCTTCGCTAGAAAGAACGCCTAATGCACCACCAAAATGATCGATATGGCTATGGGTAAAGATAATGGCTGAAATTTTTTGCTCACCTAAATGCTGTCTAGCAAATTTAAGTGCTGCTTCAGCCGTTTCTTTAGAGGTTAATGTATCCACAATAATCCAGCCAGTATCACCCTGAATGATGGTCATATTTGCCAAATCAAAACCACGAATTTGCCAAACTCGATCTGTTACTTTAAATAGCCCAACATTGTTGTTTAATTTTGCTTGTCGCCATAGAGTGGGATTAACGGTATTTGGTGCTTGATCTTGTAAAAAACTAAATGCATCAAAATCCCAGATAACATTGCCTTTCTCACTTTTAATTTGACCTGTTGGCTTGGCAATAAAGCCCTTTTGAGCCTGATTAAACTCAGTCATATCCTCTAAGTTATACTTCGCCTTATATGTATTATTTGATTCAATGACCGCTTTTTCTACTACAGTATTTGCTGCAAAAACAGAAAATGGCAGAATAAGCATCAATGAAACTGTTAAAAACTTAATTTTCATCTTCTTTCCTTTTTTTAAATAGAGGTGGTCCCACATGTTTGAACAACTAAAAGCTTATTTATAAGTGATACTCTGCTCTAGTTAAGCTACCTTATTTTGTTGTGGTAGCTGGTCATAGTAAAACTCATCTGGAGTCATTTTGTCCAGACTCGAATGAGGTCGTTTCAAATTATAAAATTCAAAATATGCGTTTAATTGCTTCTTCGCATCCAAAACATTGCTGTAGGCTTTGAGATACACCTCTTCATATTTAACGCTCCGCCATAATCGTTCAACCATCACATTATCAACCCATCGACCTTTACCATCCATGCTGATTTGGATGTCATTTGATTTCAATACATGGCAGAGTAAAACTTGAAGTGCGACATAAACCACCTAATTAATTTAAAGGGTTTATGGAGTATATAAAATTGTCATACCATCATCTTAACTTTGAAGATCGTACTGCATTAATGCTTGAGTCAAGAAAAGAAGGCTTTTCAGCCAGAAAATTTGCTGAACTCATTAAAAGACATCCTAGTACGATCTATCGTGAGCTTAAAAGAAATAGCATCAATGACGTTTATCAAGCTCGATATGCTTCTGATAACACCTTCGCTAGACGTAGACGTGGTCACAGAAAACTCAAAATCGATTCAATCCTCTGGAAATTTATTGTTGAAGCGATCCGTTGTTTATGGTCTCCTCAGCAAATAGCAAAGCGTTT
>NZ_JFCC01000083.1:0-3240 GCF_000582925.1 Acinetobacter sp. 1294596
TAATTTAAGATTAATTTATTACCATTAAAATATACATTCTGACTACTATCTATTTTAAATGATTTAACTTCACCTAATGCCTTAGTTTTAAATAGACCATCTAAAAAATAGGATAAATATATATTTTCTTGCTCACTATCACCCTCACTATATTTTAAAACATATAAAATCTTACTACCAGCAGAAGCATTAATATAGGTTGTATCAAATCCTCTTTCATTTACAAGAAATCGAAGTTCACTATTTTTATCATTATTTGATATTTCTTTTAACCTATCATTTGTGAGTGTATTTTCTTTACACTTCACTCCATTACACATAAATTTTTTCTTTTCAAATGTAATGGGAAAATTGCTATTTTTATATTTTATATTTTTTTGTTTCTGTACTTTTTTAAAAAAATCTTTATCATTTGGATTGAATGTATAACATTCATTCTCAACATTTATATTATTATCTTGATACGAAAATGTTGTACCTGATAGACAAATTTGATTATTATTTTGACTAAATTTAATACGAGGAGGCTCATTTATGATCTCTTCTAATCTATTATTAACAAAATAACCAACAGATTGTCCTAATGGATATACTCTTTTCGTTGTTGGATCTAATACGACAAAGTATTTAACTTTTCTAGGTGCACCTTTTCCAGTATCTCTTTCTTTATCAATTACTAAAGCAACTTTATTTTGGGCAAAGTTTGCTTTTTTTCTCAATGAATTATTATAAAGCTTTAAATAATTATCTGAACAAAAATCAATAAAACTATGGTCAAAGTTACACTTTAAAACTTTATCTTTTGTAACAAAATCATTAGAAACGTTCTTCTTATCACTTTCAAAATTTTGATTATTTTCTTTAGAAAATCCACAATTTGATACTAACAAACCAATAGAAAATATTATTACTGTTTCCAAAAATTTCACTTCAAACTTCCTATTAGTTTAAACCAATTACTATCAATTTTTTATTTTTTAAATAATACACCCCAACTTAGAGGAGGTATATCACATATTTTTATTTTAAATTTTTCTTTAATAATTTTTCATACTCATCTTTATAACTAATTATCCCGGAGCTATCAATTGAGTAATAATAACCTATTTTTTCTATTTCTAGTTTTGGCTTAATTTTAATCAAATAAAATTCTGATTTAGCCTCTTCATCTGTATCTACATATTTTTCAGCTATAGAGTAAACTATATCATTACCTTTAGATATAAATCTAAAATTATCTACATTAAGATCTTTTATTTTACCATCTGACAAAAACCTCCCTTCAACTGGGAGTTCTTTTAAAATTTTCGTTGATTTATAAGAATAATCTTTTATATCACTTATTTTTTTGCATTCTTTTTCAGATTTATTTTCTCTACATTCTGAATAAAAATTTGATGATATAGGATATTTAATTACTCTAATATTTTTCTCTATTTTATTGATTTCTTTGGCGACTGACGGACTACTTGATATTACTAAACCAATAGAAAATATCATTACTTTTTTCAAAAATTTCATTTCAAATTCCTTATTATTTTAAACCCATTACCATTAATTTTTTATTTTAAAAGATATATCCCAACTTGGATAGGGTATATTACACTATTCTTATTTTAAATTTTTCTTTAATAGCTTTTCATTCTCATTTTAATAACTAATCACTCCAGAGCTATCAATTGAGTAATAATCACCTATTTTCACTACCACCAGCTCAGGTCTTATTTTGATTAGATAGAATTCAAAACTAGATTTATTTTCTGTATCTATATATTTTTCAGCAATAGTATAAAAGCTACCTTTAAATTCAGGTAGAAACCTAAAAGTATCTGCATTCAATGAATCTATTTTATTATTATCAAATATACTCACAAGATCAGGAGATATTTTCTTTAACTCAGATAAAGAATATGTCTGATTATTTGACCTCTCAAACTGCTCACATTTTTTCACTGGATTTCTTTCAGCACATTTAGAGAAATATTTCGAAAAAACCGGTAATTTTATTTATCAAACCAGTATAACTTTTAAGTAAAATAAATCTTTATCTGATGAAAACTCTATAGGTTTAATATTTGACATCACGCTTAATGATGCTGGAAATGTAAAAACCTTTTTTACATCCAAATCGATAACAGTAAAATACAAATACTTTCTTTAAAACTCATTAGAAACTTATTTTTATTAAAATTTAATACTTTATTTTTTAATATATTATTATAATCTTTTAATCTTTCTTTGGTACAAAAATCTACTTCATCAAAATCAATTGAACAGCTTTTGACATCGATTTTATTTATATCTTTTGCTACAGACGTATTACTTGAACATCCTAAAATTGATAAAATTATAAGCACAGTT
The DNA here is from genome assembly GCF_000582925.1 of Acinetobacter sp. 1294596. Classification (NCBI taxonomy): domain Bacteria; kingdom Pseudomonadati; phylum Pseudomonadota; class Gammaproteobacteria; order Moraxellales; family Moraxellaceae; genus Acinetobacter; species Acinetobacter sp. 1294596. Next base: position 2,362 of record NZ_JFCC01000083.1, read on the forward strand.
AAGCTTACAGATGTATTTTTCATTTTTAAATAGATCCTTTATACATGAGGTTTTTTTTAAAACTAAACCTTCAAACCCAAATTCTTTTGATATTATAAAATAACATTCCAGCAACTTTTCAGATTCAAGCTTTTAAAATATTATCTATATATAAAATAAATTACTTAACAAATCTACCCTCTTCATTTAATCTCAGCTTGTGATTTTGGCCAGATTCTTTATAAAAAACTTCATAGTTTTGGTTAATTAAAATATTTTTAGAAACATCCAATGTAATACTCTTAACTAAGCCAAACTTATTAACCGTCATAAGATTTATTTCTGGGCTTTCATTTTCACTTATAGAAGGCGAAGCAATTAATAACACACCATTATTTGTTTCTGGAAAAATAACTGAATCACCATAACTTGGATTAATAAAATTATAAACCTTAATAAGATTAGCACTATTAATTAAATTTATTTGACTACAACTATTTTTTTCTTCTAATAAAATACAGTTAATATGATTATTAGAATTATAAGGAAGTGGTGTTATATAAAAACCATCATTATTTTTCAAATTTTTCGGTCTTTCAATATTTTTCTTTGAGTGACTTAAATTACCTAATCTGCTTTTATATTCTTGATTATAACAAGATTCACGAGCCAAAGCAGGACCTTCACCTAAACCATAATTTAAATAACCTTCACACTTATTAGAAATTTCTTTCTCCCATTTTTTAACATCTTTTTCTCTATTATTCCCTTTATTAATCAATTCATTTTCTAGAAAGTCATTATTTTTTAAAAAACAGTTTAGATTTTGATTTATATTATCAGATTGACACTTGTTTTCTGAAGCATTTGTATACGAAGATATTAAACCACTTAGACTTA
>NZ_JFCC01000084.1:0-3210 GCF_000582925.1 Acinetobacter sp. 1294596
GGTCAGAACCATAAGTTTTGGTTCCACCAAGCTCGCCATTTACTAACGCTTCTCTGATATGGATTTCACGACGCTGTAAGTCGATATTTTTCCATTGCAGACCATCGATTTCACTGGTACGCATACCCGTAAAAAAGCGAATGGTGTAATAGGGGCGGAAGTCTTCACGCACTGTGGTAAGAATTTTATGCACCTCTTCCAGAGAAAAAGGTGTGACTTCAATCTTGCTTTCCTTCAGATTGTTAATATTTTTATAAGGCGACTCAAACTCGTATCGTTCAGCCGCATCATTGAGTATCATACGTAAAGGCGTCATGATTTGATTGATCCTCGATGCTTTCAGACTTGTTTGATCTTTTCCGTGTGTCACTTTGGCGAGAGAGGCACGGAAGTTCAGCAAGTCTGACTTCTTGATTTTCGAGAGAACCTGATTACCAAAAGCAGGAATCAAATAGTTTTTGATCACAATTGAAACCTTTTGCTGATATGAGGTTCTCCATTCAACTTGTTTCTGCTTAAACCACAATTCAGTAAACTCTTTAAAAAGAGGAACTTTGGTCTGTACAGCAATTTGCTGACTTCTTTTTTCCTTAAACTCCTCAACACGGTTACTTTTTGGAAAGTACTTTTCGTATTCAAAAGTTCCCAAAGTAATTTCAGCTTCAAGCTGTTCGAGACGTTTTTTCAAAATGCGTCGGTTATAAGCATTGTCTTCAAGATTGGTTGTCTCTCTACAACGAATGCCCATGTAGCGAAAGTCGGCAATCAGTTTGCCACTTCGTTCCCGGATGGTAGCCATCAGTTAAACCTCCTAAGCCTTATTGCAAGGCATCCATGCTTAAACCGGTGAATTTAAGCATTTCAGTTTCAATGCGTTCCCAAACAAAAAGAATTTTTCGACCACCAAAAGGACGGATGTAGTGAACACCTTCAATAAAGACACTGTCCTTCAGTTGGTTGCGGATAGTACGAGCGTCGTACTGGATTTTTTCAGCCAGTTGCTGGGCTGTGAGATAGGTATATGACATAATAGAGCCTCATATTTTTTACTAGGTAACTAGGAAAAATTATTCCTAAGACATAAATTATCATATTTTTATGTTGTTGCAAGTACTTTTTATGATTTAAGTAGGAAATTTTATGATTATTTCAAACTTGGCAGTTTTATTAGCAGAAAGGAAACTTAAGGTTGCTGATTTGGTAAGAAGTACTGGAATTAATAAATCTACTTTGCACAAACTTTATAATGATGAATCTGTACGGATTGATTTTGAAACCATTGATAAAATTTGTATTGCATTAGATGTGGGAGTGGGTGATTTATTGATTTTTAAGAAAATTGATAATAATCAAAATGATAATGACTAGTTTGGTCACAAATGGTCACATCAAAAAGTGAAATGGTCACAAATATTTGATCGTTTGGTAAAAAAAACCTTGTTTGGAAGAGAACAGGGTGATTTTTTGCTTTCAAAAAAGCTCTGAAAGTGGTGATCGATTGAGGACATTTAAGGTCAATTGAGGCCATTTTTATTGTCGTGGGCACGCCATGGTCACATCTTGGTCACAAAATACAAATTACATTAAGAATATTTTTTATTGAATCGAATAACAAAGGAAGAAGAGTTTTTAAAAAATATAATAAAATCAACAAGAAAAAAGCCCCAATCTTTCGATCAGGGCTTTTTGAATTTGGAGCGGGAAACGAGACTCGAACTCGCGACCCCAACCTTGGCAAGGTTGTGCTCTACCAACTGAGCTATTCCCGCATATTGAGCAGTTTTTATAAAAACTTGAACTAAAAAATCTGGAGCGGGAAACGAGACTCGAACTCGCGACCCCAACCTTGGCAAGGTTGTGCTCTACCAACTGAGCTATTCCCGCATATTGAGCAGTTTTTATAAAAACTTGAACTAAAAAATCTGGAGCGGGAAACGAGACTCGAACTCGCGACCCCAACCTTGGCAAGGTTGTGCTCTACCAACTGAGCTATTCCCGCATATTGAGCAGTTTTTATAAAAACTTGAACTAAAAAATCTGGAGCGGGAAACGAGACTCGAACTCGCGACCCCAACCTTGGCAAGGTTGTGCTCTACCAACTGAGCTATTCCCGCGTGCCGCTTATAATACATTATGGAAGATACCGGTCAACATTTTTCTACAGAATATTGAACTGATTGCATAAAATAAAATCATTTTAAGCTATTTAAATTCAACTTTTATCATCTTTTAGCCTGTTTGCCTTGCCATTCAGCACAAGGTAGTTGGTTTTATATCGAGGTATAACTATAAAAAGATGTAAAACATAAAGATTTTACTAAGGTAAGCTGGCTGAGGAACACGTATACTTCAATTCCACTCCAATAATCACTCAGAGGACTAGTTATGAGCCTAGAACAGCAACTGATTGAACGATTACAGACTTTGTCACCTACTCATCTTGAGGTAGTTAATGAATCTTCAAGTCATGGCGGTTATTTCCCGGGTAAAGAAACACACTTTAAAGTTATTATTGTCAGTGAGTCTTTTATTGGCCTGCGATTGGTACAGCGTCATCAGAAAATTTATGCTCTGACGGCAGATTTGATGAGTCCTGGCAATATCCATGCCTTGTCTATTCATGCTTACTTACCGACTGAATGGCCGGGGATTGCACCTGCAAGCCCTGAATGCGCCCATGCGCCTAAAGTTTAACAAGAGTATAAATTATACATGGATACTCATCTGTTCTTAAAAATTATACATATGAGCAGTGCCACACTAGCTCTGATTGTTTTTGTGCTGCGTGGCCTGACCCTGTTTATCGGAACACAGGGCAACCAGCCAAACCCCATCGGACGTAAGATACTGGTCGCACTACAGCACTTATCCTTTAGCCTGATCATTTTAACAGGTATTATTTTATTAGTGATGAATCAGTTTATGGTACAGCCTTGGTTTTATGCCAAGATTATTCTGTTTATCGTTCTGTTTTCCTCGCTCATGAAGGCTTTCCGCAAGGATGATTCTATATTGTTAGTACAGCGTCGAGCCGGTTTGGCCATTGGTTTATTTGCTTTTATTGCCATTATTTTACTCGTGACCATTAAGCCAAACTTTTAGCACGCTATATACAGCTTGAGTAGCGGTGTGGTTAATTTATAGACCGGTTAAAGGAGCTCATTTCAGAGATTTCCTTTGTAATTAAATCAGCACGTATATATGCCATCC
>NZ_JFCC01000085.1:0-3162 GCF_000582925.1 Acinetobacter sp. 1294596
ATCATCCTCTCAGACCCGCTACAGATCGTCGCCTTGGTAGGCCTTTACCCTACCAACTAGCTAATCCGACTTAGGCTCATCTATTAGCGCAAGGCCCGAAGGTCCCCTGCTTTCTCCCGTAGGACGTATGCGGTATTAGCGCTCCTTTCGGAACGTTGTCCCCCACTAATAGGCAGATTCCTAAGCATTACTCACCCGTCCGCCGCTGAATCCAGTAGCAAGCTACCTTCATCCGCTCGACTTGCATGTGTTAAGCCTGCCGCCAGCGTTCAATCTGAGCCATGATCAAACTCTTCAGTTAAAATCATTTGTACCTTATTTATAGACAAGGTACCAATTCTGGCTCATTAATCTTCTGACTAAAAATTTACTCAAATAAACTTCGAGAAATTTCTACCATTCAATCAATGAAAATTATTTCGATCGATCAACCAGTAAAAATCCACACAAGTTGTTCTTCATATTCTCTTAATGATCTTTCTAATACCTCGTCAGTACTAGAAGCTGGACTTCGATAAACTCAACAACTTAGCGCCTTGCGCTTGTTTATTTCCGTCTATCTCGTCGGTATGGGGTGCATTCTAGAGGATTTCAGAATCATTGCAACCCCCCATTTAATATATTTTTCACGTATGTACTATTTTTCAGCAAAAATAAGAAAAAAGGCTTTTTATTTCTCATTTTTTAACCATTTTCTTGTATTTTTTCTTACTTTTTTAATTTTTTTTAAATCGTTCTTTCTTATTTTAACTTCGGGTAGACAAGTTAATTTTTATTCTTCACTCATCATATTTCATATGACCTAAATTATTATTTAAACCCTGCTGTATGTTTTATCGCCTCTATTTAAATTAATTTTTAAGAAAGGCTATATAGCTTTCATCGACCTTTAGGCTGGTCATTGCTGGATATTGGCCCGGACCTTTTTATATTCTTTTTCAAAAAATAGTTGAGCGCATTTTTTATATGACAATGAAGAATCACTCACTGCTTGTATTCAGGCAGATTAATATCCCGCTTAGATATAATTAACCCTAGCCTCTCAATGATATTAAAAAATTTTATTTTTAAATTTTCTGTTCTCTACGTATCAAGGAAGAGTAGCTTTATTCACTCTTCCTTAATACTCTAGAATCAGTTTAACTGACCAGCAATAAGTGGCCATAAATTTTGGTGTGAAGGCCTGAACATTAACATATGCCCAATTGATCGATGGCCATAATGTTTTGGTTGTATAATTAATTTCTTTGTAGGGGCCAGCGGATAAAGTTTCAGCAAAGCATCAATATTCTGTTCTGTTGCAATTTCATCATCAGTTGCTGCAATAGCAGTAATCGGGCAGCAAACCTGTTCATGATAATGTTTATTGATCGTTTTACCTACCGCATTCATGACATAGCCAGGACGGCTACAGAATTGTGCCCATTGCCGCGCAACGCCTTTCGGTAAGTTTTCGCCCATTCCAATTACTTTAGCGGCTCCATATCCTTTAAAAGCTAAACTTAGGGGAAATAGCAGATTAAACATAAGGGGTGCCAGAAGTTTGGTACGGCCTTTTAATCCTTTGATATGCCCTGTCGAGCCTGCAATAGAAATAAGCTGTTTAACCTGCTGATGATTTTCAACCAGACCCACTAACTGACCACCCGCACTATGCCCGATAATGTTTACCTGAGAAGCACCCGTCTTTTTTAGCGCTGTATCAATGACCGCTGGCAGGTCCAGTAAACCCCAATCTTGAATAGATGCTTTAGAATCTTTTAGTGCGCCATTAAGTGAAGCACCAATTCCCCTAAAGTCAAAAGTCAGAACATCATAACCCTGCTGAGTTAACCATACGGCAAAAGGTTGATAGAATTGCTGAACAATACCAGTAGCTGGAGAAATGATTATAGGTTCACTCTTTTTTATAGGGGCAGTACTAGGGTACAAAATTCCTTTCAGGATATAGCCATCTCGACATTTCACTTCAATATAGTTATTCATAAATCTTTTTCCTTCATTTTATCTAAATTTTTTGTCAAAAAATCTAGCCATTTTTCAATAGTACAAATTTCTTCAATGCTAAATCCCTGCTGCATATACTGATTTAAATAAGTGGCTTTTTGCTTGAGCTCTGGAAGAAGTGATCTGGATAAATCGGTCAAAAATAGACAGGTAGTTCTAGCATCGGTTGGAGAACTTTTTTTAATCACCAGCTTTTGTATTGTCATTCGTTGAATGAGCCCGGTAATTGCAGAGGGAACCAACTGCATCCGTGAAGCCAGTTCCGTAAGCGTTATGCCATCCTGCTGATCAAGATAAAACAGTACCAGCATTTGTGAAGGACTTTGCAATTCTTCTGGAAGACACTGCCTGATCAGGCTTTGTACTTTATGGTCTGCCTGACTCAGCAGATAGATCAATTTAGGTCGAGACATAAAATACTTCACATGTGAAATAATTAATTATTCTGCTTGATTAAAGCAAAAGTGTAAATTTTTCAAATTTACTGAACAGTCAAGAAATATAATCTTGTCAGTTTAAACTTACATCTTCTTCTGCTTTTTGCAGCTAGATCAATTAAGTTATTCAAAGTATTCTGAGATCAACAAGGAACAGGAAGTTCCAGAACATAAAACAACAATAATATGTTTTAGCACCAGGAGCGTGAGGTATAACAGGAGTTTTACCTACAAGCGAAATATAAAGGAATCTCATCAGGATGATGAGGTTCCTTTTTTAATATATTTATTTAAATGATTTTAGAAAATCGACAATTTCAGAATGCATAGCCATTTCTGCCAGCTGTAGAACAGTATATTGCCCTTTACTATGTAGATCAGCTCCTTTGTCTATAAGAAGTTTCACAATACCTAAATAACCATTTTCGGCTGCAGCATGCAGTGCACTGTATCCTTCTTCATCAGCCTGGTTTGGGTCAATGCCAGCATCTAATAACTGTTTAACGTGTTCCATATCACCTAAAGACGCCCAATACACAATTTCAGGAAGCCGAAGTTCAGCTTCATCTTGGGATACAGGAGAGAATGAATTAAATTTCATATGAATAACACCTACATTGAGTATGGCTGGTTTAAATTAAGAAACAGCTTTTAAATAAGATTCAACCCTAGTTATTTATTTTTTATTTATTTACAGAAATTAATTTTCTGATTCTAG
>NZ_JFCC01000086.1:0-2980 GCF_000582925.1 Acinetobacter sp. 1294596
GGTCAGAACCATAAGTTTTGGTTCCACCAAGCTCGCCATTTACTAACGCTTCTCTGATATGGATTTCACGACGCTGTAAGTCGATATTTTTCCATTGCAGACCATCGATTTCACTGGTACGCATACCCGTAAAAAAGCGAATGGTGTAATAGGGGCGGAAGTCTTCACGCACTGTGGTAAGAATTTTATGCACCTCTTCCAGAGAAAAAGGTGTGACTTCAATCTTGCTTTCCTTCAGATTGTTAATATTTTTATAAGGCGACTCAAACTCGTATCGTTCAGCCGCATCATTGAGTATCATACGTAAAGGCGTCATGATTTGATTGATCCTCGATGCTTTCAGACTTGTTTGATCTTTTCCGTGTGTCACTTTGGCGAGAGAGGCACGGAAGTTCAGCAAGTCTGACTTCTTGATTTTCGAGAGAACCTGATTACCAAAAGCAGGAATCAAATAGTTTTTGATCACAATTGAAACCTTTTGCTGATATGAGGTTCTCCATTCAACTTGTTTCTGCTTAAACCACAATTCAGTAAACTCTTTAAAAAGAGGAACTTTGGTCTGTACAGCAATTTGCTGACTTCTTTTTTCCTTAAACTCCTCAACACGGTTACTTTTTGGAAAGTACTTTTCGTATTCAAAAGTTCCCAAAGTAATTTCAGCTTCAAGCTGTTCGAGACGTTTTTTCAAAATGCGTCGGTTATAAGCATTGTCTTCAAGATTGGTTGTCTCTCTACAACGAATGCCCATGTAGCGAAAGTCGGCAATCAGTTTGCCACTTCGTTCCCGGATGGTAGCCATCAGTTAAACCTCCTAAGCCTTATTGCAAGGCATCCATGCTTAAACCGGTGAATTTAAGCATTTCAGTTTCAATGCGTTCCCAAACAAAAAGAATTTTTCGACCACCAAAAGGACGGATGTAGTGAACACCTTCAATAAAGACACTGTCCTTCAGTTGGTTGCGGATAGTACGAGCGTCGTACTGGATTTTTTCAGCCAGTTGCTGGGCTGTGAGATAGGTATATGACATAATAGAGCCTCATATTTTTTACTAGGTAACTAGGAAAAATTATTCCTAAGACATAAATTATCATATTTTTATGTTGTTGCAAGTACTTTTTATGATTTAAGTAGGAAATTTTATGATTATTTCAAACTTGGCAGTTTTATTAGCAGAAAGGAAACTTAAGGTTGCTGATTTGGTAAGAAGTACTGGAATTAATAAATCTACTTTGCACAAACTTTATAATGATGAATCTGTACGGATTGATTTTGAAACCATTGATAAAATTTGTATTGCATTAGATGTGGGAGTGGGTGATTTATTGATTTTTAAGAAAATTGATAATAATCAAAATGATAATGACTAGTTTGGTCACAAATGGTCACATCAAAAAGTGAAATGGTCACAAATATTTGATCGTTTGGTAAAAAAAACCTTGTTTGGAAGAGAACAGGGTGATTTTTTGCTTTCAAAAAAGCTCTGAAAGTGGTGATCGATTGAGGACATTTAAGGTCAATTGAGGCCATTTTTATTGTCGTGGGCACGCCATGGTCACATCTTGGTCACAAAATACAAATTACATTAAGAATATTTTTTATTGAATCGAATAACAAAGGAAGAAGAGTTTTTAAAAAATATAATAAAATCAACAAGAAAAAAGCCCCAATCTTTCGATCAGGGCTTTTTGAATTTGGAGCGGGAAACGAGACTCGAACTCGCGACCCCAACCTTGGCAAGGTTGTGCTCTACCAACTGAGCTATTCCCGCATATTGAGCAGTTTTTATAAAAACTTGAACTAAAAAATCTGGAGCGGGAAACGAGACTCGAACTCGCGACCCCAACCTTGGCAAGGTTGTGCTCTACCAACTGAGCTATTCCCGCGTGCCGCTTATAATACATTATGGAAGATACCGGTCAACATTTTTCTACAGAATATTGAACTGATTGCATAAAATAAAATCATTTTAAGCTATTTAAATTCAACTTTTATCATCTTTTAGCCTGTTTGCCTTGCCATTCAGCACAAGGTAGTTGGTTTTATATCGAGGTATAACTATAAAAAGATGTAAAACATAAAGATTTTACTAAGGTAAGCTGGCTGAGGAACACGTATACTTCAATTCCACTCCAATAATCACTCAGAGGACTAGTTATGAGCCTAGAACAGCAACTGATTGAACGATTACAGACTTTGTCACCTACTCATCTTGAGGTAGTTAATGAATCTTCAAGTCATGGCGGTTATTTCCCGGGTAAAGAAACACACTTTAAAGTTATTATTGTCAGTGAGTCTTTTATTGGCCTGCGATTGGTACAGCGTCATCAGAAAATTTATGCTCTGACGGCAGATTTGATGAGTCCTGGCAATATCCATGCCTTGTCTATTCATGCTTACTTACCGACTGAATGGCCGGGGATTGCACCTGCAAGCCCTGAATGCGCCCATGCGCCTAAAGTTTAACAAGAGTATAAATTATACATGGATACTCATCTGTTCTTAAAAATTATACATATGAGCAGTGCCACACTAGCTCTGATTGTTTTTGTGCTGCGTGGCCTGACCCTGTTTATCGGAACACAGGGCAACCAGCCAAACCCCATCGGACGTAAGATACTGGTCGCACTACAGCACTTATCCTTTAGCCTGATCATTTTAACAGGTATTATTTTATTAGTGATGAATCAGTTTATGGTACAGCCTTGGTTTTATGCCAAGATTATTCTGTTTATCGTTCTGTTTTCCTCGCTCATGAAGGCTTTCCGCAAGGATGATTCTATATTGTTAGTACAGCGTCGAGCCGGTTTGGCCATTGGTTTATTTGCTTTTATTGCCATTATTTTACTCGTGACCATTAAGCCAAACTTTTAGCACGCTATATACAGCTTGAGTAGCGGTGTGGTTAATTTATAGACCGGTTAAAGGAGCTCATTTCAGAGATTTCCTTTGTAATTAAATCAGCACGTATATATGCCATCC
>NZ_JFCC01000087.1:0-2498 GCF_000582925.1 Acinetobacter sp. 1294596
AAGATATAATATAGTTTTATTATATTTTAATTAAAGTAATAAAATACTACGAAAAGCTATGGGAGATTAATTTTTTAATATCAAGTTTATATCTGACTAATTGTGGTAGAGGAAATTGAATGCTTATTCAACTTTGCTATGCAAGTGAAAGAATAGAACACTTAAATAGTGATCTTTTGGAGGATTTAAGTAATATTTTAACTAAATCAAAACTGTTTAATCAGGAACAGCAGATCTTTGGGGTTCTTTATTATGCTAATGGTTTTTTCTTTCAGTGTCTTGAGGGAGAGAAATCTCAAGTAGAGGCTCTTTTTGTAAAAATACAAGATGATAAGCGGCATCATAAAATTAAGTTATATAGAACTGTTATTATAGATGAGATTAATTTTAAAAGTTGGTCTATGAAATATGTTGAAAAAAATACTTGTATAGAACGCTTCTTTCATAAGCGTGGTAAAAAAAGTTTCAGCCTTTAGAGCTTTTACAAGAGGATATCGCTTCCTTATTAGAGGTATTGATTGATTCTGTAGAGTCGGAATTGCCTAAGCGAACAAGACAAGGACTTAAATATCGTGGAGTGAACCGATTTCTATAACTTAGCCCTTCTTAGAGAGAATATGTCTCGTCTCAAACTAATAGTTTAATTTTTTAAAGGTTTAATGCACAAAATATTTAACGGTTTTTATTGATAATGATTATTAATTAAAGTAGGGTGGATAATAATTTTTAATTTGCTTTTTATCAAATATGGCTAAAATCTTTTTTTGGGGCAAAAAAATCTTAGAAATATTTCTTGTTTTAGGCATGGCTAGTACGGTTGCAATAACTGTTCATGCTAAACCTGATCTCAAACCCTTAGGTAAAAACATTGCAGATACAGGTTCACAAGTTTATAACTTTCAAACTAAAAAATTCATCTCTAAAGATCAAAAGCGAATTTACAAGGTTTGGTTAGGTATTCCTAAGCAAAAAAAGAATCTATCAACTGGAAGTACTGCTATTTTTATGCTGGATGGTAATTCCGTAATGTCCCGCCTGAATGAACATCTACTTCAAGGTATGGCCGAGCAGGATGCACCAGTTTTAGTTGCGATTGGTTATGAGACTAATCTGCCTTTTGATTCTAAGGCGCGTTCACTAGACTATACACCTGCAGATAAAACAGGTGAGCTGGCAGTTGACCCTCGAAACCCTGAACGATTGAGTGGTGGAAGTAAGGCATTTCGAAAAATTATTATACAAGAAATAGCACCGTGGGTAGAACAGCAGGTCAAATTAGACCCTAAAAGAAAAATACTCTGGGGACATTCATACGGCGGATTATTTGTATTGGACAGTTTAATAGCTGGACAGTATTTCAGTCATTACTTTGCGGCAAGTCCTTCGTTATCATGGGCAGATCAACGTATAATGAAAAAATTAAGGAGTACAAAAGAACCTTTTGCTGAGTCTAAACAACTTATACTTATGGAAGGAGATATTACTCCTCAAAAAAATCAAAAAGTTAGTCCAAATTTTAACAAAGATATGATTGTGAATAATCGTGAGCTACTTTCCTATGTACATAGTCAAGGAGTAAGTGCCAAATTAATAATTTATCCGGAATTAAGCCACGGTGAGGTATTTGGGGCATCATTAAAGGATATATTAATGAATAAGCTTTTTTAATTTATATGACTTAATCAATCTAATAGAACTGATTAAGATTTGGTGAAATAGTTAATTTTACTTAAAAGTAATTAATAAAATTTAAAAATTTTTACTAAAAGGTAGGCTGGCAAAATATAAAAGGAAGATTTGAAGTGTTCGCTCAAAATTTCTGAAGAGAAAATATTAATACCACTAATTTTAAATACATTATACGGCATTCTATGTATATGAAGGGTCTAATAGCACTCTAAAGAATTATCTAGATGGGGCATGGCAAAATATATCAGTTTATTGAAATGCCAGCCCTCTAGAGATTTAAGCCTCAATTAAGCTTAATTATTGCTGAAAAGTAAGAAATTCCCAAAAAATAGGGTTAATCAACAAAGTATCTCTATTTTTGCTACGTCGATATCAGTAGGTTTATAGCGGTGGGTATCTACTTCACCCATTATGCGTACTTTTGTGCCTGGTTTAAGTTGAGAAGGAGTCGCCAGATCATCATCAATTTCAACATTTATGGTACCGGTTGAATCTTTAAACTCATAATAATCACTCTTAATGTAGCGAGTTATTTTTCCAGTCAATGTAACAGCTGTTTCATCTTTTGCTTTAATTGCCTGAGCCACAGTTACCTTATTTTTAATGGCTGCATTTATAAGTTTTTGGTCATTAGTATCTGCAAATATTTGAGTAGATAATACGGAAATTAAACCAGTTACTATAATTTTGACAATTTTTATCATGAATTATTTCTTTCATTATTAAAATAAATTTATAAAAAATTTAGCTTAGATTTAAAATATCTATATTATTAAATTGTTATTTAATTTATAGGTGGCTGAAGTTAA
>NZ_JFCC01000088.1:0-2421 GCF_000582925.1 Acinetobacter sp. 1294596
CTAGACAGTATCGTGGACAACCAGCCCCTCTAAACTTTTAATATATTTCTGTTCAAAGGCTTCTGGACTTAACCAGCCGTTTGCAGAATGTCTTCTGACCCGATTGTAATAAATTTCAATATAGTCAAACAAGACAGCATTCGCTTCTTTTCGAGTCGAAAACACACTGCCATGTACCACATGACCTTTTAATGTATGAAAGAAGCTTTCAGTCACTGCATTATCCCAACAGTTTCCACGTCTAGACATACTCTGAGTACAATCATTTGTCAGTAACAGCGCTCTAAAATCACGACTACAGTACTGTGAACCTTGGTCTGAATGAACCATAACACCAGTTGGATAACCCTGACGAGCCATTGCATAGTTAAACGTATCACACACCAACTGGCGGTCTATTCGATGGCTGGTTTGCCACCCCACGATACGACGGCTAAATAAATCTAGCATCACACATAAATACAACCAACCTTCTTTAGTGCGGATATAGGTAATGTCTGTTGTCCAGATCTTATTGGGTTGATTGACCGTAAATTGACGATCCAACAAGTTAGGCGCTGTAGGCAAACGATGGTTTGAATCAGTCGTATGCTTGTATTTACGTGCAATCCTGCTACGTAAACCAAGTTTTTTTAGCATCCTTCCAATAGTACGTTCGCTAATGTTGTAACCTAAATCATGCATGTCATGTACTAATGAAGGTGCACCCAATCGTGCATGATGCTGCCAATATACGGCTTTTAAGTCATTATATTTCTGTGCCGTATTGGCTTGACGTTTTCGCCAGGCATAATAGCCTGAAGTGCTGACACCTAGGTATTTACAGGCAGAAGATACGGTGACTTCATTCATATCTAGATCTTGAATTACCGTGTACTTTTCTTGGCATGATCTGTTAGAAAGTACACATGCGCTTTTTTTAAGATGTCATTGGCTTCCCTGAGCTGTTTGACTTCTTTCTCTAATTCTAAGATCCGCTGTTGTTCTGGTGAAAGTTGACGTTTGCTTGAACCCACTGGATTGGCTTCACGAATCCATTTGTCTAAAGTTGAATAACCCACACCTAATTTCTGGGCGATTGCAGCTATAGGTTCGTGGGAGTTTGAAAGTGCATAATCAATCGCTTGCTGTTTAAATTCGGGACTAAAACGTTTAGCCATTTCTTGAATCTCCAAAGATTAAAGTTACGTTATCTTTAGAGGGACGTGCTGTCCATTATTTTGGCTAGGATCAATTTTACTGCTAAATTTTTCAATACTAGAAAGTAATGAAAATTTGAATTTTTGTACTTCGTAATACCATGGCTTGATTTTCTTAATTTTTGTTTTAGTCTCAGGTTGATTCAAAGCACTTGCCATCTTGGCAAGCTCATGGAGAGGTGAGGCTATAAAAGCAGATGCTCTCCAGACAATATAGAAAATTAATAGATAAAATATAAAGATCACACCACTTAATCTAAAAATAATTGATTTGGTTTCATCAATTAAATCGGCCAATGGTTCTTGTGAAACAACGATCCATCCGGTTGTAGGTATGTAGGCAAAACCAGCTACATATTTTGTTCCTATATCATTGATTAATTCAGTTTTCCCACTTTTTCTATACTCTATAGAGGCCATACTACTATTCTGGGCTACGAGACCCCCGATTTTTTTCCTATTCGGATCAAATACAATTTTTCCATTTCTATCAATGATATAGATATTGTTATTTTTATAGTTATATTCCAGTGGCAGTAATTCATTAATCATGTTAGTTTCTTTTAAATGAATTAAAGTGCCTACATACCCCTTATAGATATGTTTATTATCAAAGATTGGCTGTGAGATAAAGATTACCAAATTATTTCTGACTGAATAATAGGGCGGTGAGATATAAGCATGCTTACTTCGTAAAGATCCCTGAACTCCCAGTGAGGTAGACACTTGTCTTTGATCAAGATTAAGCTGCTTTAATGTGTATTCAGTAACCGATCCTTGGCTATTACCTATAATTAAAGTGTCAAAGTGATGAGAAAGATTTTTAAGTCGCTCAACTTCATGTTCTTTAAATGTACGCTGATCAAAGCCCTGACCTATTATATCTGCGCTGTATTTCAGTTCGTTTAAAGTAACTTGAAGTTTCCTGTCAGTATTCGAAGCAATTTTAGAAGCATATTCATAGTTGAGAAAAAGTGATTTCTTGACTAATTCTTTCTTAAAAAGGATATAACTTGCTACTAAGGAGATAACAAATAAAAATGAGACTGCTAAAGCAGTTAAAATTAGAATTAATTTTCTTAAATTAAGTTTAAAAATTTTTCTTTGGTAAGTATTTGGCATGCCAGAAAGTTAGCCAGCTATTAATTCTATTAAATATACACTACGATATGAGTATCCACGTAGTAATTTGTTTTTGTAAATTCTATCACAAGAGTAAAAA
>NZ_JFCC01000089.1:0-2407 GCF_000582925.1 Acinetobacter sp. 1294596
AAGTATATTACCCGTCCTGCTGAGAGTGATCTAAGTTCACGGTCTGAAAATATTCGAAAACATTTTGGTTTTAAAAATTTGCAGGATATCGAACAGAGTCTGGAAAATGAACAAGACGAGCAGTACAAGGCATGGACAAATAAAATACTGATTACCTTGCAGCAGCGTTCCCTGATTGCGAAACAGACCAGCCTGAAACTACAGCACTTAGGACGAAGTTTGTCATTACAACAATGCATGCAGATTGAGCGTGATTTACAAGATATCTGGTTTGAACATGGTGATTTTATTGAAGGTGTCCGTGCACTTATTGTTGATAAAGACAAACAGCCGCAATGGAAAAAGGAGAATCCAGAACTTGAACAAATTCTAGAGCGACTCGGCTGAGTCATTCATACATAAGTTAATACATTCAAGGAGACTAGAGAGAAACTGAAAATACTTATGGTCAGGGCTGATTATACGTATAAAAACTCAAAACAAGAAAATCTAAAAAGGAATATGACAATGCAAACAATACATGGAAACGGTTCGCATTCTAAAAAGTCTTCTCACCGCCTGGCAGGCATTTCAAGTATGGTAGGGACGACTATTGAATGGTATGACTTTTTTATTTATGGTGCTGCTGCTGCACTCATTTTTAATAAACTATTTTTTCCAAACCTTGATCCGCTCACCGGTGTACTCGCAGCTTTTGCAACCTACGCTGTCGGATTTATTGGTCGACCATTAGGCGGTATTGTATTTGGCCATTTTGGTGACAAGGTTGGCCGAAAATCCATGTTATTAGTGACTTTAATGTTAATGGGTATCCCGACAGTCATAATCGGACTGTTACCTACATTTGAGTCGATTGGTTACTGGGCTACGGTTTGTCTGATTATTTTAAGATTTATTCAGGGTATGGCGATGGGCGGCGAATGGGGCGGGGCAGTTCTCATGGCTGTTGAACATGCTCCAGAAGGGGGAAAGGGTTTTTGGGGAAGTTTACCACAGGCCAGTACTGGAGGCGGTTTAATGCTGGCTTCGGTGGCTTTGGGTCTAGTGTCTTTACTACCCGAGGAAGCATTGTTTAGCTGGGGCTGGCGCTTACCATTTTTAGCCAGTATAGTGCTGTTGGCGGTAGGTTGGTATATCCGGGTGAAAGTTCCTGAGTCGCCAGACTTTGAAAAAATTAAAGAAAAAGCGAAAGAAGTTAAAGTTCCTGCATTACAGGTGTTTAAAAATCATCCAAAACAGTTAATTACAATTATTCTATCACGCGCTGCTGAAAATGCCTGGTTCTACTTGGCTTCCACCTTTGCTTTAGCCTATACCACCACGCAGTTAAATATTCCTAGACAAGATATTCTATTTGCAACAATTTGTGGCGCTGCTGTCATTATGGTAATGACTCCATTATGCGGACATTTATCCGATAAAGTCGGCCAGCGTAATATGTTCAGATTTGGTCTTTGTATGCTTGCACTATATAGCTATCCATTCTTTGCGATGTTAAATACAAAAGATCCTGTTTTAGTATGGACAGCAATCGTATTGGCAATTGGTGTAATTTTTCCAATTATGTATGCACCGCAGTCACAATTATTTGCTCGCCAATTTCCTGCTGAAATTCGCTATAGCGGTATTTCAATTTCGGTACAATTTGCAGGTGTGTTAGGTGGCGGTTTGGCGCCATTGATTGCTACAAAGCTATTGAGTATTGGTGAAGGAAGTCCGCACTTAATTATTATGTATATTATAAGCTTTGCAGTATTGGCAATTATTGCTTCTTCATTCTTAAAGCCTGACCAGAAGCTCAAGCCTACAGAAACGTTTACACAGAAAGAAATTAAAACTTTATAGAGCTTTCTAAAAGCTTTTAACAAGTTTTACTGAAGCTGGATTTTTGAATACCGTTATACAAAGTGTATGGCGGTATTTTTATAGGATTTAACTTTACCACAGCATTTCGCATAATGTAGTCCAGATTATGTTACATAGCCGGGCGAATTCAAACATGAGGTGCGACAGTTTCAAAAGCCATATGATAATCAACAAGCTGAGCAAATTTCTCTAATGGTGTAAGCCAATCTAACGCCTTTCTAGGACGAGTATTCAGTGACATGGCAACTTGATTTAAATAATGCTGATCTGCCTGATTTAAATCAATCCCTTTAGGTAAATATTGCCTAATTAAACCATTCATATTTTCGCATGTGCCTTTTTGCCAGGGTGAATGTGGGTCACAGAAATATACATCTATGCCTAAATCTTCTTCAAGTATTTTATGTTCTGCCATCTCGCGTCCACGGTCATAGGTCAACGTTTTACGCAGTTCTGCAGGTAAATATTTCAGAGCTTCAGTTAAAGCCTTGCGCACTGATTCTGCCTTTGCATCAGGTAATGTTGCCAAGATACAGAGCCG
>NZ_JFCC01000090.1:0-2065 GCF_000582925.1 Acinetobacter sp. 1294596
AAAAATAAGAGTGAATTAATTATTTTAAAAAATTAATAATAAATACTTTGAAATAAATTAATCAGTACAAATATTAATATCTGGCAATAAAAATAGGCTTCTAAATAGAAGCCTGATGTATGATTTTATTATTTTCTTTATTTTTATTCTTGTTCTCTTATATTTATTATTTTTCCATTGTTTTGCACAAAGAACAGATCACTCCACTGTGCCGATGCGAATACATCACATCTGGCCGTTCATAATTTTCATTACATGCTACACAGTGATAGACAGTTGCTACCGGTGTCCCTTCTGTATCGTAGCGTGCCTCTTTCAGACCATCATTACTATTTTTAATATAGTATTTGCCCTTGGTCAGTAAACCCATCAGGGGCGTCAGGATAAAAGCTACCAACAGTGCAATCAGAGGGGAATAAGGTGCCAGAAATTCACCAAGCAGGCCAAAGAATGCCGCAATAGATAACCCAGCCGCTACCAGAAATGACACCATGCCTACCGGGTTAATGTTATAAAGCATGTCACGGCGGTATTCAGGCTCTTTAGGAGAAAGCTTTAGTACATATTTATTAATAGCAATATCAGTCGCGACCACCACTACCCAGGCTATTGCAAAGTTAGAGTAAAAACCTAGGATTTTACCTAAAACTGCAAACATATTGCCTTCCATCAGTGCCAGTGCAATGGCCAGATTGACCATCACAAAGATAATCCGACCCGGATAATGCTTGGTAATACGGGTATAAGCACTCGTCCAAGCCAGTGATCCTGAATAGGCATTGGTAACATTGATTTTGATCTGTGAAATTACCACCAGAATGACAGCAAGACTGAGAGCCAGCCAGCCTGGTAACATGTCATGGAATGCTGCATTGAACTGTTGCACAGGTTCAGTACTGTTTACACCTGGAATTTTTGTAAGAAGATAAAAACCTAAAAATGCCCCAATAATTTGCTTGATTGCACCCAAAATGACCCAGCCCGGACCTGCAGAAATTACTGCGATCCACCAGGATTTACTATTTTCCTTAGTTTTAGCGGGCATAAAACGCAGGTAATCAATCTGTTCACCAATTTGCATGATGAGTGAAAGACAGATTCCTGCACCCAGCATGATTGCTGCCATATCTAATACTGCAAATCCCTCATTTCCGCCATAAGCAGCAAACTGGCTTATCAGATCAGGTTCCTGATAAATCAGATAAGCGACCGGTCCGATCATCAGTATCAGCCAGATTGGGGTAGTCCAGACCTGTAATTTAGTGAGAGCTTTCATACCATAAATAACTAGTGGAATAACCAGCACGGTAGAGACCAGATAGCCTGCCCAGAGGGGAATACCTAAACCCAGTAACAAGCCTTGCGCCATAATTGATCCCTCAAGCGCAAAGAAAATAAAGGTAAAACTGGCAAAGATGATACTGGTTAGCACTGAACCAAAGTAGCCAAATCCAGCTCCACGTGTAATCAGGTCCAGATCAATATTGTAACGTGCTGCATAATAAGCCAGTGGAATACCTGTTAAAAAAATAATGAGCGCCGCAAATAGAATTGAAAACACTGCATTTGTAGTACCATATGCCATGCCGATACTGGCACCAATAGAAAAATCTGCCAGATAAGCAATTCCGCCTAATGCTGTAATGGCTACTACCTTTGGACTCCAGCGTCTAAAACTGTGAGGCGCATAACGTAACGTATAATCCTCTAGGGTTTCATTGGCGGCAGAAGAAGGACTATTCTCTAGTACATCTGTTGCTGATGAGTTATGCATCACAAACACTCCTGTTTTTATTTTGTGTCTGTCTAAATGCTTAGCAAAAGTAGTGCCAGTTTTCTAAATAAAAAATAAAATATATTAATTTGCTGAAAAATATAAATTAATATTTAAATAAAATTCTTGATCTAATTTAAAATTTATGTAAATTTTTAGAAATAGAACTAATTTAAGCCCCAATATAAAGCGGCCTTAGAAAATTATATATATTCGATTGAAATCTATTTTTATATAGTTTTATTATCTTTATGTAAATTAAAATTTATAAATGGTATAAGGTAATATATT
>NZ_JFCC01000091.1:0-2047 GCF_000582925.1 Acinetobacter sp. 1294596
CATCCACTCGATCGCTGCTGCTATTATTTTTATTTTCACTATATCTTACCCCAGCTTGTACATCCCAAAATGGGGCTACGTTACGGCTATAAAGTGCTGATACAGCATATTTTGGATCATTACTTTCTGACTTTTCCGAATTGGCTTCAATAAATAGACGATTTTCATCTGTTCCAATTAAAGTTTCAAACTTTGTTCCTAGGTTGCCCTTACCGTCTTCATCAACCATCCATTCATTTTCAAATTTTGTCGTTTGATAAATTTGTCCACCATGTTCTTTAAGATGATTGTCATGAGGTGAGTTAGAGTTCTCAAGCGCAATCTGGACACTCTTATCCCCCATATCCGCATTTTCCATTGAATAATATTCTGGATAACGCTCTTGAAGGGAATACTTTAATCCTCCAGATTCCTGTAAAAGAATTTTCATATTTTTTGTAATATTACTGTCTTGTACAGGAGTTTCATTTTTAGCGAACGTTAGATTTGATAATCCAAATAGCGCAATCATCAAAGTTGTTTTTGAAAACAAATTATTAGTGATGTGCATGTGGATTTACTCCCTTCTCATTTACTTGGGACTGAGGAACAGTCTTTGTAGAATTACCATCTTCCACTTGAGCTACAATGAGTTTATTCATCATTCCTGCACTCATATGGTAAAGCAGGTGACAATGAATAGCCCACTCACCTAACTCATCAGCTGTGAGTAGAGTGGTTATCGTTTTCCCAGGTGGAACAATTACCGTATGTTTGTTTGGCATATTGCTTGGATCCTGACCATTCTCAAGCTGCATAAACATGCCATGTAAGTGCATTGGGTGAGCCATCATACTGTCATTGACAAATTTTAAGCGAATACGTTCACCATACTTCACCACTAGTGGGTCGGCTTCATTAAATTTTTTACCATTTATTGTCCAAATATAACGCTCCATGTTTCCACCAAGACGGATCTCTATTTCACGTTCAGCTGCACGAGTGTCTTTTTGAGGATCTAACGATTGCAAATCACTATATTGCAATGCTTTATTACCTTCAGGTGTTGAAGCATTTGCCCATCCAAATACGGTATTATCATTCTTGTCTGAAGCCGCCTTAACAGTAGCGCTATTCATCGGCATATCATGATCCATACCTTTCATAGAAGACATATCATGATCCATACCTTTCATAGAAGACATATCGTGATTCATGCCTTTCATAGAAGACATATCGTGATTCATATCTTTCATAGATGACATGTCATGGCTCATCCCCATATCTTCCATAGTTAATAAAGCACGAGGGCGAGATTTAGGCATCTCAATTTGTTTGACTGCTGGGCTGCTTTCTTCATGTAATGTTCCCACTGAAAAACCGGTACGATCAATAGATTCAGCTTCAATTTGGTAATGTGCTTGTTTTGGTTCCACAATGACATCATAGGTTTCAGCAGTACCAATACGGAACTCATCTACAGGAACGGGCTTTACAGGTTGACCATCAGCACTGACTACAGTCATTTTTAGGTTTGGAATGCGTACATCAAAGAATGACATAGCGGAAGCATTAATAAAACGAAGGCGAACTTTTTCACCAGCTTTGAAGTTACCGGTCCAGTTTTGCTGAGGTGTTTTGCCATTCATTAAAAATGTATAACCAGTCACATCGGACATATCTGTTTTCAACATCCGCATCTGATTCCACATAGAGCGGTCTTGCCAAGTTGCCTTTAATCCATCACGTTTAACTTGTTTTAATACATCGAATACTGTTTCGCGACGGTTCTGATAGTAATCTGCTTCTTTTTTAAGATTTTTCATAATTTGATCACTTGTTGAATTATGAAAATCAGAAAGCAAAACAACGTAATCTTTATCGGTTTTTTCAGCAGCTGTTAGTGGAGTTTTATCTTTAGGATAAATAACAAAAGCACCATATAAACCGTCTTGTTCTTGTCCTTTACTATGTGAATGATACCAATAAGTACCATTTTGGCGGACTTTAAACTTATATTCATAAGTTTTATTAGGGGCAATGCCATTAAATTTGTTAAATCCAGGTA
>NZ_JFCC01000092.1:0-2047 GCF_000582925.1 Acinetobacter sp. 1294596
GGGTTTCTTTTTTGAAAAACTCTTAAATAAACAAGAAGCACCAGGAATATCTTTACTCTGCCAATAAGTATCCGGATAAGCTAAACAGTCAAACTATACTTATTACATTATAAGTTTGATATAAATACTATTTAAGTGAGAATTTGAGAGCTAGTAATGGTTTTTACTTATAAAGCTACATTTGAAGAATTAGTCTCCTGTATTAATCAAAAGCTAGAAAAAAGCGGTGGCTCAATAGTAAGGCAGGAAGAGAGATACTCAAGTATTGAACCCGGAGCAATTGAAAAGCTTGAAGAGTATTACAGAACCAGAGGTTATGATTTTGATTGGGAAGAAGAGAATAATCTATTTGTCGCTATTATTACTCCCCAATAATTGAGCAATACATTTAGGCCACCTTCGGGTGGTTTTTTATGAGTGAAAGAAGCCATTAATTGTAGATTGTTTGTATGAGCTATACATAAATAAATAGGCAATTACTTGATATTAGAATATAGAGTAATTAATATGTATATATGCTACCAAATATTGGTGGCACTTTAGCGAGAAAACTTGAATTTTGTTAGGAGATGTTTTCTTGTCTAAACATCAAAAACTACTAGAAAAGCTTCGCCGTAAACCTATGCCAAAGGACTATACATGGGATGATCTGGTTACACTACTTGGTCATTACGGGTATGAGCTTCGCACGAAAACTGGTTCATCGCATTGCAGATTTGTAGGTTGTGATAAACATGTAATCATGACCTCTAAACCTCACCCTAACAACACGTTAAAAGGTGGGCATATAAATCAAGCTTTGGAAGCTATCGAACGATATGAAGCTTTATATATGTCACCTAAAGAGGATTAATGAATGTCTGAGAATTTATTAACTTATAAAGGATATTATGGTTCTTATGAAGTTAGTATTGAAGACGGATTGATTTTCGGAAAAATTTTATTTATTGATGATTCAGTAGGATATGATTCCGAAACAATTAAAGGCATACAGGCAGCTTTTGAAGAAGCTGTTGATTCTTATATCGAGTTCTGTGAAGAAATCAATAAAGATCCGAATCCATCATTTAGTGGAAAAACTGCCGTTAGATTTGATCCTGAACTTCATAAAAAAGTAGCTATTCTTTCTAAGAAAGAGAAGCAATCGATGAATGATTTTATTGTATCGGCAATAAAAAACCATGTTGATTTTGTAGAGAATGGCTCAAGTCAGCTCCGAAGAATTGATTCAATTTTGCATCAAAAGTTTGAGTACTTAGAGTTTATTGCAGGTAAAAATACATTTAAAACGTTTTCTACCTCTGAATTTATAGAGAGTACTTACAAGGTTGAGCACAAAGGAGAGAAAGATGTCACATTCTGCTAAGAATGATTCTCTATCAATTAAAGATATAGCAATTTTAATAATTAAAGATAAAGGAATTCATGAAGGCTTATATGTTCCAAAAATGGAACTAGCGTTTGGAGCTGGTGTAGACGAATTTAATGAGGGTGAGCGTATGCCAGCAGTTAAAGTTGGTATCAAAAGCATAGGGATCGAGAAAGTTGAGAATTCGAATAACTCCTTATGCGTTGATGCAGGCGAAGTGAACCCTCGGCCCAAACGAAAAACCAAGAAAACTGATTGACGCTTATAACCTCCTCCGGGAGGTTTTTTATTGGGTAATGATTATGGATATAGATCAATACAAAGCTCTAACCAAAAAGAAGCCATTAAAAAAGGTACCAAGAGCAAAGCCATTACCTAAGGCAACTCAAAAATATCTCGAAGCCCAAGAAGAACTAGAGCGGATTCTGGATATTTTAGAAATCAAATTTGAAAATGCTTTCACTTTAAATCTACCAAGCACTGGCGTTTCGACTTTCATTTGATCGAACACAGGATCTTAATTGAAATAGCAGGCGGGCCTTGGTCTGGTGGACGTAAGGGAAAACTGAGCAATAAGGCTTGGAGCATGGATCGTTATGATCATGCTGAAGAGATGGGTTATAACGTTGTACGTTTGGAATCAGCTAGCCGTTACAAGATCAACGAAGCTGGACCATT
>NZ_JFCC01000093.1:0-2047 GCF_000582925.1 Acinetobacter sp. 1294596
GGATGGCATATATACGTGCTGATTTAATTACAAAGGAAATCTCTGAAATGAGCTCCTTTAACCGGTCTATAAATTAACCACACCGCTACTCAAGCTGTATATAGCGTGCTAAAAGTTTGGCTTAATGGTCACGAGTAAAATAATGGCAATAAAAGCAAATAAACCAATGGCCAAACCGGCTCGACGCTGTACTAACAATATAGAATCATCCTTGCGGAAAGCCTTCATGAGCGAGGAAAACAGAACGATAAACAGAATAATCTTGGCATAAAACCAAGGCTGTACCATAAACTGATTCATCACTAATAAAATAATACCTGTTAAAATGATCAGGCTAAAGGATAAGTGCTGTAGTGCGACCAGTATCTTACGTCCGATGGGGTTTGGCTGGTTGCCCTGTGTTCCGATAAACAGGGTCAGGCCACGCAGCACAAAAACAATCAGAGCTAGTGTGGCACTGCTCATATGTATAATTTTTAAGAACAGATGAGTATCCATGTATAATTTATACTCTTGTTAAACTTTAGGCGCATGGGCGCATTCAGGGCTTGCAGGTGCAATCCCCGGCCATTCAGTCGGTAAGTAAGCATGAATAGACAAGGCATGGATATTGCCAGGACTCATCAAATCTGCCGTCAGAGCATAAATTTTCTGATGACGCTGTACCAATCGCAGGCCAATAAAAGACTCACTGACAATAATAACTTTAAAGTGTGTTTCTTTACCCGGGAAATAACCGCCATGACTTGAAGATTCATTAACTACCTCAAGATGAGTAGGTGACAAAGTCTGTAATCGTTCAATCAGTTGCTGTTCTAGGCTCATAACTAGTCCTCTGAGTGATTATTGGAGTGGAATTGAAGTATACGTGTTCCTCAGCCAGCTTACCTTAGTAAAATCTTTATGTTTTACATCTTTTTATAGTTATACCTCGATATAAAACCAACTACCTTGTGCTGAATGGCAAGGCAAACAGGCTAAAAGATGATAAAAGTTGAATTTAAATAGCTTAAAATGATTTTATTTTATGCAATCAGTTCAATATTCTGTAGAAAAATGTTGACCGGTATCTTCCATAATGTATTATAAGCGGCACGCGGGAATAGCTCAGTTGGTAGAGCACAACCTTGCCAAGGTTGGGGTCGCGAGTTCGAGTCTCGTTTCCCGCTCCAAATTCAAAAAGCCCTGATCGAAAGATTGGGGCTTTTTTCTTGTTGATTTTATTATATTTTTTAAAAACTCTTCTTCCTTTGTTATTCGATTCAATAAAAAATATTCTTAATGTAATTTGTATTTTGTGACCAAGATGTGACCATGGCGTGCCCACGACAATAAAAATGGCCTCAATTGACCTTAAATGTCCTCAATCGATCACCACTTTCAGAGCTTTTTTGAAAGCAAAAAATCACCCTGTTCTCTTCCAAACAAGGTTTTTTTTACCAAACGATCAAATATTTGTGACCATTTCACTTTTTGATGTGACCATTTGTGACCAAACTAGTCATTATCATTTTGATTATTATCAATTTTCTTAAAAATCAATAAATCACCCACTCCCACATCTAATGCAATACAAATTTTATCAATGGTTTCAAAATCAATCCGTACAGATTCATCATTATAAAGTTTGTGCAAAGTAGATTTATTAATTCCAGTACTTCTTACCAAATCAGCAACCTTAAGTTTCCTTTCTGCTAATAAAACTGCCAAGTTTGAAATAATCATAAAATTTCCTACTTAAATCATAAAAAGTACTTGCAACAACATAAAAATATGATAATTTATGTCTTAGGAATAATTTTTCCTAGTTACCTAGTAAAAAATATGAGGCTCTATTATGTCATATACCTATCTCACAGCCCAGCAACTGGCTGAAAAAATCCAGTACGACGCTCGTACTATCCGCAACCAACTGAAGGACAGTGTCTTTATTGAAGGTGTTCACTACATCCGTCCTTTTGGTGGTCGAAAAATTCTTTTTGTTTGGGAACGCATTGAAACTGAAATGCTTAAATTCACCGGTTTAAGCATGGATGCCTTGCAATAA
>NZ_JFCC01000094.1:0-1791 GCF_000582925.1 Acinetobacter sp. 1294596
AATTTTATTAAATGAAATAATTAAATACTTATTATACAGATTATTTCTGTCGTTTTATTATAACTAGCTATATTTAATCTGATTACGGCCATTATTCTTTGCATAGTAAAGATTATTATCAGAAATCTTTAAAACTTGTGCAAATTCTTCTGCACTGTCTGGCCAAGATGCGATACCTATAGAAATGGTAATTCTACCTACATTATTAATTTCAAATGCCTCTACAATACGTCGAAATCTCTCTGCACTTTCATAAATTTCCTGCTTATTATTATTTGGAATAACCACAATAAACTCTTCACCTCCGTAACGACAGCACAGATCTTCTTTACGAAAATTTTCCTGTATAAGTTTCGCTAGAATTTTTAATACCTCATCTCCTATATCATGGCCATAAGTATCATTAACGCGTTTGAAACGGTCTATATCTATAAGTAGTATAGAAAAATGTATATCAGAATCTATCATTTCTTTAACAAAAATTTCCATGCCTCTACGGTTAAAGAGTTGAGTAAGGGGGTCAGAATTAATATGAAAGTTCATTTCATCAATTTGATCCTAGACAGTATCGTGGACAACCAGCCCCTCTAAACTTTTAATATATTTCTGTTCAAAGGCTTCTGGACTTAACCAGCCGTTTGCAGAATGTCTTCTGACCCGATTGTAATAAATTTCAATATAGTCAAACAAGACAGCATTCGCTTCTTTTCGAGTCGAAAACACACTGCCATGTACCACATGACCTTTTAATGTATGAAAGAAGCTTTCAGTCACTGCATTATCCCAACAGTTTCCACGTCTAGACATACTCTGAGTACAATCATTTGTCAGTAACAGCGCTCTAAAATCACGACTACAGTACTGTGAACCTTGGTCTGAATGAACCATAACACCAGTTGGATAACCCTGACGAGCCATTGCATAGTTAAACGTATCACACACCAACTGGCGGTCTATTCGATGGCTGGTTTGCCACCCCACGATACGACGGCTAAATAAATCTAGCATCACACATAAATACAACCAACCTTCTTTAGTGCGGATATAGGTAATGTCTGTTGTCCAGATCTTATTGGGTTGATTGACCGTAAATTGACGATCCAACAAGTTAGGCGCTGTAGGCAAACGATGGTTTGAATCAGTCGTATGCTTGTATTTACGTGCAATCCTGCTACGTAAACCAAGTTTTTTTAGCATCCTTCCAATAGTACGTTCGCTAATGTTGTAACCTAAATCATGCATGTCATGTACTAATGAAGGTGCACCCAATCGTGCATGATGCTGCCAATATACGGCTTTTAAGTCATTATATTTCTGTGCCGTATTGGCTTGACGTTTTCGCCAGGCATAATAGCCTGAAGTGCTGACACCTAGGTATTTACAGGCAGAAGATACGGTGACTTCATTCATATCTAGATCTTGAATTACCGTGTACTTTTCTTGGCATGATCTGTTAGAAAGTACACATGCGCTTTTTTTAAGATGTCATTGGCTTCCCTGAGCTGTTTGACTTCTTTCTCTAATTCTAAGATCCGCTGTTGTTCTGGTGAAAGTTGACGTTTGCTTGAACCCACTGGATTGGCTTCACGAATCCATTTGTCTAAAGTTGAATAACCCACACCTAATTTCTGGGCGATTGCAGCTATAGGTTCGTGGGAGTTTGAAAGTGCATAATCAATCGCTTGCTGTTTAAATTCGGGACTAAAACGTTTAGCCATTTCTTGAATCTCCAAAGATTAAAGTTACGTTATCTTTAGAGGGACGTGCTGTCCATTATTTTGGCTAGGATCA
>NZ_JFCC01000095.1:0-1754 GCF_000582925.1 Acinetobacter sp. 1294596
AGAACAGTTTGTTCAAGACGGACAGATTGTGCTTAATATTGCACCTCATGCAGTACATCAATTTCATATGAGTAATGAGGCTATTACTTTCTCCGCACGTTTTTCCGGCGCATCTCGCGAACTCTATGTTCCTATTGAGGCAGTACTAGGCTTATATGCACGTGAAAATGGTCAGGGCTTATTTTTCGATCCAGCAGAATATCCAGATACCCAAACAGAAAAAGATACTTTAAAATCTGCTGAACAAGAAACAACTGATTCACCTAAGAAAAAACCGAGTTTGAGACTTTTAGATTAAAAAAATTAGGGAGTTCACCATGGCTTTTGATTTAGTCCAATATTTCGCTGAGCAAATACAAATTCAAAAGCCTCAGCTGCTTAAACAATACCCAGCTGACCAAAGAAAAAAGTATATTTGTGAAATTAATACGCTTGCTTTAGCAAAGCTGATTACTTTATGGCGTTATGATGCCAATAAGGTTTATCAAGAAATTCGTACTCAAGATCAGCTGTATATACAGGAAATCGCCCGGCATTTAACCACCTGCCCTAAGAATCAGTCCAATTTAAGTAAATTTGAGCTGGAAGATGCGATTACACAGGTATTATCAGTACAGTTCTCTGAAATTAAACAGTTAGATGATACGGGGAATTTCGGTCCTTCAGGACTAAAAGAACTCTTACTAGGACAAATTGAACACCTATCCGGACAGGCAGATGACTGGGTTTGGGCAACAAGTGAGCTAACTGAGTTGATAGGTTCTAAACCAATTGAGCAAGAAGAGTTATCATTAGAAGAAACCATGAAGGAGTTTAATCAAATGGTAAATCAGCAAAATATTCAAGAGAGCCCTCATCAGGAGCCTGTACAAGCACTACAATCCACTACAGAGTCTAATCCACTTGTGCCTGGGTGGGCACGAGTCCTTGAGCCAATTGTAGCACTTGTGATTCTTTGGATTCTGTTTAGTGCTTATCATAATCTGATGGGTTAACTAATATAAAACTTATAAGAATTAGGGCTGAACTGCCCTTTTTCTTTATCCTCATAATTTTTTAGTTAGTTAATTTTTCATAAGTTTAAATAATTTTTTAATAGTCAGCCCCTACTAAAGGTACTTCCACTTTTCCATCCCCTGCATAAAAAAAAGCCCCCTCAATGAGGGGGCTTTTTAGAATAATGAGCTGGCGATGACTTACTCTCACATGGGTAACCCCACACTACCATCAGCGCTAAGAGGTTTCACTTCTGAGTTCGGGAAGGGATCAGGTGGTTCACTCTTGCTATGGTCGCCAGCACAACTGTTGATGGACTTGTTCGGGTCTGATTTAACTGCGGTGCAGTATATGCCGTACTTTGGTCCAAATGAGTTATTAACAGCGGGCAGATCTGGGTCTGAATTGTATGTTCCAGCATTAGGCTGAATCAAGGGATATTGCATATTTATGAATCGATTGATGCTTTGTATACAACTGTTTGGGTGTTGTATAGTCAAGCCTCACGAGCAATTAGTATTGGTCAGCTTCACATATCACTATGCTTCCACATCCAACCTATCAACGTCCTGGTCTTGAACGGCTCTTTAGGTGACATAAAGTCACGGGGAAATCTTATCTTGAGGTAGGCTTCCCGCTTAGATGCTTTCAGCGGTTATCCCTTCCGAACATAGCTACCCGGCGATGCGACTGGCGTCACAACCGGTACACCAGAGGTTCGTCCACTCTGGTCCTCTCGTACTAGGAGCAGATCCTCT
>NZ_JFCC01000096.1:0-1544 GCF_000582925.1 Acinetobacter sp. 1294596
AGAGCTTCGCTTACGCTAACCCCATCAATTAACCTTCCAGCACCGGGCAGGCATCACACCCTATACGTCCACTTTCGTGTTTGCAGAGTGCTATGTTTTTAATAAACAGTTGCAGCGGCCTGGTTTCTGCGGCTGTCGTCAGCTCAGGAAGCGAGTTCCATCACCAACAACAGCGTACCTTCTCCCGAAGTTACGGTACCATTTTGCCTAGTTCCTTCAGCAGAGTTCTCTCAAGCGCCTTGGTCTACTCGACCTGACCACCTGTGTCGGTTTCGGGTACGATTCCTGTGTAACTGAAGCTTAGAGACTTTTCCTGGAAGCATGGCATCAACCACTTCGCTGTACAAGTACAGCTTGCTATCAGATCTCAGCATAGAGTACCCCGGATTTGCCTAAGATACATGCCTACATCCTTTCACCTGGACAACCAACGCCAGGCTGATTTAGCCTTCTCCGTCCTCTCATCGCATTACACAGAAGTAATGGAATATTAACCATTTTCCCATCGACTACGCCTTTCGGCCTCGCCTTAGGGGTCGACTCACCCAGCCCCGATTAACGTTGGACTGGAACCCTTGGTCTTTCGGCGAACGGGTTTTTCACCCGTTTTGTCGTTACTCACGTCAGCATTCGCACTTCTGATACCTCCAGCATGCTTCTCAACACACCTTCATCGGCTTACAGAACGCTCCCCTACCACGTATACAAAGTATACATCCGCAGCTTCGGCACATAGTTTTAGCCCCGTTACATCTTCCGCGCAGGCCGACTCGACTAGTGAGCTATTACGCTTTCTTTAAAGGGTGGCTGCTTCTAAGCCAACCTCCTAGCTGTCTATGCCTTCCCACATCGTTTCCCACTTAACTATGATTTTGGGGCCTTAGCTGGCGGTCTGGATTGTTTTCCTCTTGACTACGGACGTTAGCACCCGCAGTCTGTCTCCCGGATAGTACTCATAGGTATTCGGAGTTTGCATCGGTTTGGTAAGTCGGGATGACCCCCTAGCCGAAACAGTGCTCTACCCCCTATGGTATTCGTCCGAGGCGCTACCTAAATAGCTTTCGGGGAGAACCAGCTATCACCAGGCTTGATTAGCCTTTCACCCCTATCCACAAGTCATCCCCTGGCTTTTCAACGACAGTGGGTTCGGTCCTCCAGTTAGTGTTACCCAACCTTCAACCTGCTCATGGATAGATCGCCTGGTTTCGGGTCTATACCCAGCAACTAAACGCCCTATTAAGACTCGATTTCTCTACGGCTCCCCTATACGGTTAACCTCGCTACTGAATATAAGTCGCTGACCCATTATACAAAAGGTACGCAGTCACACCACGAAGGTGCTCCCACTGCTTGTATGCATGCGGTTTCAGGATCTATTTCACTCCCCTCACAGGGGTTCTTTTCGCCTTTCCCTCACGGTACTGGTTCACTATCGGTCAGTCAGGAGTATTTAGCCTTGGAGGATGGTCCCCCCATATTCAGACAAGGTTTCACGTGCCTCGCCCTACTCGTCATCATTATGTGTGCCATTTCGTGTACGGGAC
>NZ_JFCC01000097.1:0-1425 GCF_000582925.1 Acinetobacter sp. 1294596
ACTAGATATGTGTAAGTCAACACTTATACAAAAGCTACTGGTATATCCATAGAATAAAACTCAGGCGATAAAGGAGATAAAAAATTAAATACTCATAACAATTAAAAGGTCCTATATAAAAGCATAAGGCGGCTACATACTTTCATATATATTGGCGAGAGAGAAATGTAAAACTATGACAAAAATCAGCTGTAAAAAGCTATTTCCTAATGACTATTAGCTATAATTAAGTAAGAAATTAAGAAAATAGTTTTTTAATAATAAGGAAACGGTCACTACTCACTAAATTGATTGCTACTTTATTTTGAGTTGAAAGAAATCTGGTTAAGAGCTATTTAAGGTGAGTTAGATTTAAAAGTTTAAAATTACTTTTTAGTTTAAAAAATAGACACTCGTTAAGAGGGTGATGAAATAGGGGTTGCAAGGTTTTAAAAACTGTATAGAATACGCTGCATCCCGACGCGATTAAGACAAAGATCTTCACTAAAGGGTGAAGGTAGTGGTTCTTATTTGCGTTAATTCTGTCTCTGACGAAGAGCAGAAAGATCATTAAGAGAATATGAAGAACAACTTGTGTGGATTTTTACTGGTTGATCGATCGAAATAATTTTCATTGATTGAATGGTAGAAATTTCTCGAAGTTTATTTGAGTAAATTTTTAGTCAGAAGATTAATGAGCCAGAATTGGTACCTTGTCTATAAATAAGGTACAAATGATTTTAACTGAAGAGTTTGATCATGGCTCAGATTGAACGCTGGCGGCAGGCTTAACACATGCAAGTCGAGCGGATGAAAGTAGCTTGCTACTGGATTCAGCGGCGGACGGGTGAGTAATGCTTAGGAATCTGCCTATTAGTGGGGGACAACGTTCCGAAAGGAGCGCTAATACCGCATACGTCCTACGGGAGAAAGCAGGGGACCTTCGGGCCTTGCGCTAATAGATGAGCCTAAGTCGGATTAGCTAGTTGGTAGGGTAAAGGCCTACCAAGGCGACGATCTGTAGCGGGTCTGAGAGGATGATTCGCCACACTGGGACTGAGACACGGCCCAGACTCCTACGGGAGGCAGCAGTGGGGAATATTGGACAATGGGGGGAACCCTGATCCAGCCATGCCGCGTGTGTGAAGAAGGCCTTTTGGTTGTAAAGCACTTTAAGCGAGGAGGAGGCTACCTAGATTAATACTTTAGGATAGTGGACGTTACTCGCAGAATAAGCACCGGCTAACTCTGTGCCAGCAGCCGCGGTAATACAGAGGGTGCGAGCGTTAATCGGATTTACTGGGCGTAAAGCGTGCGTAGGCGGCCAATTAAGTCAAATGTGAAATCCCCGAGCTTAACTTGGGAATTGCATTCGATACTGGTTGGCTAGAGTATGGGAGAGGATGGTAGAATTCCAGGTGTAGCGGTGAAATGCGTAGAGATCTG
>NZ_JFCC01000098.1:0-1397 GCF_000582925.1 Acinetobacter sp. 1294596
ATATTAATAAAGACCGCTGATTTTGCCCTTTAGCTATATTCATCATTTTTAATCAGCATAAAAAAAGCCCCATACAGTATATGGGGCTTTTCAAATATGGTGGCGTGAGGCAGGATCGAACTGCCGACACACGGATTTTCAATCCGTTGCTCTACCGACTGAGCTATCGCGCCGATGAGGTGTATTAAGCCGTATCTGCTGGCAAGAGTCAACAAAAATCAGTTTTTTTTAGTTTAAATGCATATATTTTAAGCAAAAAAAATCCCTGATGGGATCAGGGACTGAAAACACAAATATGGTGGCGTGAGGCAGGATCGAACTGCCGACACACGGATTTTCAATCCGTTGCTCTACCGACTGAGCTATCGCGCCGATGTGGGGCGTATTAAACAATCTAATTAACTGATCGTCAAGTCTTTCCTTTATAAAAATATTTAAAAGATTATTTTTCATGCAAAATCAAAAAGATTGAACAAGCAGTAATAGCGAGACTAATAAACTTAACATCCTCTTAAGCTATATTTGCCTAGTTATATCTTTACAGTTTACCTAGATGTGCCAAGCAACGATGGATAGCCCCACAGCCTGGGTCAAACCTTTTGACTTCTTTTGCCTCTTCATAGCGGCAGACTTCACTGACCAGACGTTCAGCAACTCCACGACCGCGATTTGCCGGATGTACTACGATATATTCCAGAGTCTTACTCTCCCCTTGTCCCGTACACCAGATTGCACCTATAATTTTGGTATTAAACTCTGCTGTATACAACGTTGTATACTGGGCCAGATGCTGTTCAAGTTGCTCGACCGCATCCTGCCCGTCTCCGAATTCGGGACTGGTGTCATACAATCGCTCAAGCTGACTGCGGACTTCTGCATTTTCTAGAGAAGTATGAGCATGTACGGTAATAGGCATTGATTAACCCTCCTGAGCAATCTAATATGCTGTGGCTTTGACCTTGATCAACACAGCGCAAGTTTTCACATCAAACATTTTTGACGTTTTTGAGGAATGTGTCCATGACGCAACGTATCAGTGAAGTGGTAAGAAATACTAACGAAACCAAGATTCGAGTTCGTCTCAACCTTGATGGTACGGGTCAGGGCACCTTAAATACTGGCATTCCCTTTTTAGATCATATGATTGATCAAATCAAGCGTCATGGTCTTTTTGATATTGATATTCATTGTGATGGTGATCTGGAAATTGATGACCACCATACAGTAGAAGATTGTGGTATTACGTTAGGTCAGGCTTTTGCCCAGGCACTGGGTGATAAAAAGGGATTGCGCCGCTATGGACACTTTTATGCGCCACTGGATGAATCACTGTCACGTGTTGTAGTCGATCTCTCTGGCCGTCCGGGTCTGTTTATGGATATTCCATTTACCCGTGC
>NZ_JFCC01000099.1:0-1308 GCF_000582925.1 Acinetobacter sp. 1294596
AGCTTAAGTATTAAAAGCAACCAGCTTATAAATAAAAATTATATTTTATAAAAGTTATTAAATTAGTTTAAAACCTTATTTTTTAAATATTTCTAATATTTAATATAAACTTTATTTATCAATTTTCAGATGATCTAAAATCCGAAATATAAGAATCCTGAATAGCTTCTATACAGTTTTTAATAATAAGATCATTCCCCTTTTTCCAAATTAATTTAACTTCAGATTGATTATTCTTATCATTTATAGAAAGCAACTTTACATTCTGTGGAAGAACACTAACAAATTCTTCAGGAACAATACAAATCCCAAAATCCTTTGCAACTAAATCCAGTTGGGACAACTTTCGTGAAGTTATTCTTGATTTTTTTTGAGAAAAACCATTGCTTAAGCAAAGATTAGAAGCTAAGTAGCTCAGTCCTCCTCGTTCAGAATGGGGGGTAGAAACAAATTCTAATTCCTTTAAATCCCTGATATAAACACTAGTTTTGTCTCTAAAATTCTGATTAGAAGCAGAAACTGCTACATATAAAGGGGCTTCATATAAACTTATAGAAGCTATTTCATCTAAATTGTGATGAACAGGCGGTCGAATAAAACCGATATCAATATTACCGCTAAGAATTGCTTCAATTTGATCCTCAGATGAAATAGTATTAATTTCTATATTAATTTTATATTTTCCGCATAACTCATCTAAAATCTGCAACTTTTTTTGATCAAAGATAATGCTGCTAGAGTGGCTGATTTTTATACTTCTGTCTTCTCCCTCGCTAATTCTCTTTGCCATTTCAATTGAATTATTAAAATTCTCAAGATGATTCTTTAAACTTTTATAAAGAACCAATCCAGCAGGGGTCAATTTAATTTTTTTTTCGGATCTATCAAAAACACAAAAACCTATTTCATCCTCCAGATTTTTTATTTGTCTGCTTAAAGCTGACTGAGCAATAAAAAGTTTTTCGGAAGCAGCATTAAAGCTGCCTTCTTCAACAATACTGATCAGATAATTACATTGTTTAAAAGTTAACATATCTCGAAAATAGATAGATGAGCAATATTTCTATATTAGATTAGATCACTAAATTAATATATCTTTTCTTTAACAGAATTGAATAGGGTTAAATTTAACATGATTATTAATAAAAAAATTATTTTATTTATGACTATAATAGCTATATGTCTAGCAGCCCAATCTTATGATAACTACACTAAAAATATTTCCAAATCAGCATTAGAGACTATAGATTTATTAACCGATTAATCTTTATTTTATATAATATTAATAAATTATTTTATTTAACAATC
>NZ_JFCC01000100.1:0-1240 GCF_000582925.1 Acinetobacter sp. 1294596
AGATGGCAGAACATAAAATACTTGAAGAAGATTTAGGCATAGATGTATATTTCTGTGACCCACATTCACCCTGGCAAAAAGGCACATGCGAAAATATGAATGGTTTAATTAGGCAATATTTACCTAAAGGGATTGATTTAAATCAGGCAGATCAGCATTATTTAAATCAAGTTGCCATGTCACTGAATACTCGTCCTAGAAAAGCGTTAGATTGGCTTACACCATTAGAGAAATTTGCTCAGCTTGTTGATTATCATAAGACTTTTCAAACTGTCGCACCTCATGTTTGAATTCGCCGTTCTTCAAATAGTATGCAATGACATTACTGTTGTAGAGAGTCAATGAGTATTATTCTTTACGGTTTAACTTTGCATAAAGCTTGCAAGATCCTTAGCGTATTGATTCATATTACGACTTTCCCAAAGTCGGGAAGAATGATCATGACAGTCATAGCTAAGTGTAAAAAAACTATGGGTTGCCGGATAAGCCGTTCCGCTTTTAAATGCATCATGAAAAAATGACCAACGATATAACAGGCCAATAGGTATGTCTTCATCTTAATCTTCATAAGAAAGATAAGTAGCATCACTGATGTTAATAGAGTTGTGGTTCATCATTTGTTCATACAGGAAAAAGATAATTTATATAAGGTCGGTTTTTAAAGTTTTTTATGTGGGTTTTTATATGTCTGGTTTGGAGGTGAACGTGAGTGATGTAAGATTGTTGTATGTAAGCAAGTTAAAAGACTGTGCTAATCCTATGAATGAATTATTCAACATTCTTACAGAAGCATTAGATTTTAATAATCCTAATCAAATTTATGGAGCCCTTTACTACGGTAATAATTATTTTGTTCAGTGTCTTGAAGGAGACAAAGAAAAAGTAGAACATTTATTTTATAATAAAATTTTAAGAGACATACGTCATGAACAATGTGAAATTATGTTTTTTGAGAATATAAACGAACGTTTATTTTCAAATTGGCATATGAAATATGCAATTTTCCATAAGGATATATTAAGCTTTTTTTGTGAACATCACCTTGATGAGTTTAATCCGTATTTACTTAATACTGGAACTATACCTAATTTTATAGATCTTCTAGCTAAACAGCCAGATAGCTACTATAGCCTAAAGCAAAACTGCTAGCAGCAAATAGACTATATAGCTTTAGAAGTTATATAGTCTAATAACTTGTATTAAAAAATAAGCTATAAAATATTTATAATTAGAAGATTAT
>NZ_JFCC01000101.1:0-1175 GCF_000582925.1 Acinetobacter sp. 1294596
AAACACCAATACTTTCTGTCTTTGCTGTCTTGTTTACTTCTGCCATGAATACTTGGAAGTTTGTTGGTTCATCAATTTGCATATTCTCACCTGATTTTTTCATATATAGGAATGTGATTCACAATGAATCATACCTTGAATCATAAAAAAATCAAATAGTATTGCGTCGTCACCCATTCGGGATGACTAAAAGCTCCCGCTTAGGCTACTAAGGGGAGCTGGTAATCAGGGAAGGAAGGTTTTGAAATTCTTATTTCGGAGTCGTCACTCGTAGACACTCGTTCGGCTACTGGAGAAAGTGTACTCACTACACTTTTTTCAAAAGTGGTGAGTTTTTTCAGAATGCACGCTTCCGCGTTTCTCAAGAAACGGTCTAACCAATGAAAGCTAATAGCCTATGTTCGAAATATGGGAATAAATCAATGTTGTACATAATGCCGTCCCATCTTCGGATTCTTTGGAGTACACGTACCCGGGTTTTAGGTGGAAGTCTCCAGTGAGGTTTTTTACGTTTGAACTGTGATGATGTCCGTTCACGGAACGGCACATCACATTCAAACGCTTGAGCCTGTCCCGCAGAACTCCGCTCGCACTCGTCGCAGCTCCTCGCACTCTCGTCCTTATGCGGTTTTGGCTCTACTTGTCTTGTTATCAGTAAGTCATAGTAAGACTTTTTGCCGTATGTAAACTTGTAAAGCATTTCAAGATAAGGCAAATCTTCTTCTGGCATATCGTCTGTCATTGTGTCAGGAATTTTGACACCCCACAGAAGCCCAAAAGAGCCTGTTAAGCGTTTACCTTTGAGAACTTTGAAAGCCTCCCAAGTCTTTTCAACAGACAGATCGCCAAACTTCAAAGCATATTTACAGACTTCAGCAGCAGCTTTGCTATATCAATGTCCCTTTTCTCTCTTAGCTCTACGGACATCAACCACCATAGAATCACCAGTAACACTGTGCCAGTATTCTGAAAATTCTTGTTGATCAATCCACTGGTCAACCAGTGCAAACATATGAATATGCGGATGCCATTCGCCTGTTTTCTCATTGAATGTATTCTCATATGAATACATAGCACCTTGAACCTTACAGAACTCATTAAAACCTCGTCCTTTCTTTTCATAGTCCCTACGACGCTCTAGAAGCGTTCTAAATGACTTCATAAGATGTTCAGAG
>NZ_JFCC01000102.1:0-1170 GCF_000582925.1 Acinetobacter sp. 1294596
CATCTATTGATATTGCACTTATGATGAAAAGTTTTTAGATGTGACTTTTTGGCTAGCCTCATTATGCGTTACTGTATTGGTATGGCTTTGTTGCACAAAGATTTGAAATGCAAAGCGCCCCTAATTGAGCCAAATTTAAGGCGTAACTTGGGTAAGTGGTCGACCTAATTCCGTAAATCTGTTGAGGACTGCTACACGTGCATGAATTTCATTCACCTGACTAGGAAAGCTTCTTGCCATTAATTTATCGCCTAATAATTTGATGCAATGCATCTTGGTTTCCACCAAACTGCGGCGATGATAGCCTGACCATTTTTTCCATAATGTCCTGCCTAAACGTTTAACTGTTCGAAGTAATTCATTTCGCTCTAGCGAGCTACTCTTTGTATCTTTCCATGGTTTCGCATTTTTTCTAGGTGGAATCACCGCATGTGCTTGCCGATCTGCAATGACCTGACGGCATTGTTTGGTGTCATAAGCTCCATCGGTATAAACAGAGTCAATCTGCTCATCTTGTGGAATCTGATTAAGTAAATCACCAAGCACCTGTGAATCACTGACATTATTGGTTGTGAGCTGAATAGCGCGTATTTGTAGGGTTTTGGCATCTATACCAATATGTAGTTTACGCCATTGGCGACGATATTCAGCTCCATGTTTCTTGCGTTTCCATTCGCCCTCACCTAGAAACTTCATGCCTGTAGAGTCTACGAGTAGATGCAGCCCATCGCTACTTTTTTGGTAGCTGATTGCAATATCAATATGCTTTTGTCTTCTACAAAGCGTACTGTAATCTGGTGCGGTCCAATTTAATCCGCAAAGTTTAATCAGACTTTGCACAAAGCCAGTGACTATACGTAAAGATAGACGGAATAAGGATTTAATCATTAAGCAGCATTGGATAGCTGCGTCGGAGTAGGTTTGATTTCGCCCTTGTTTGCCTTTTGATGGAGCATACCATTGCGTAGCAGGATCAAACCAAATGGCAATATTTCCGCGACTCATGAGTGCTCGGTTATATGCGGGCCAATTGGTTGTGCGGTAGATTTTGTGTGTAGGCTTCTTCATTTGAAAATTATATCGCTGAAAAAGCCTTTACAGATAGGTTTGTGCAACAAAGCCATTTAAACGTCATTGTTACTTATCTGAACAGTAAAATAAGAATACTTA
>NZ_JFCC01000103.1:0-1151 GCF_000582925.1 Acinetobacter sp. 1294596
ATGCTTACCAGATTTTGAATAAGATAATGTTATAAATAAATTCTTCTAATGATATAAGGTTCTAAAGTTTTTGATAAAGCATCAAGAAAATTTCTGTCCAGATTTATATGATTACCTTTATAGTCAGACTTTAAAGGCGTACAGACCTGTAAAGTCGAAAGAACGAAATAAGATTTTATTCTTAGCTAAAGTCATAGAAGTTTTTTCAAACCTAGAAGCGATAGAATATGATTTAGAAATTGGAGCTATTAGTATAACATTAGAAATTAATTTTAAGTTCTATACCTTTTGGAGTGTAGAGATGCCGAGGATTGAAAATAAAACACAATTTGTAAAATACCTTAGCTCTCAACTGGAAAATATTTTTTTAAAAACTTAAATAATGAGTTTTTATATTTAATTATATAGCATCACTATTCCCTGTTAAATTAACAAACATTAACATAAAAATTTATTTTAGATCAACTGATTATTAAACTAAATGAATTTATAAAAATTAATTTTTTGAGGTTACTATTTTAACCTTAGAGTACTAATACCGTCTTTTTGTTTAGCCAGTAAATTAATAAAAGGAGAGATAGTATGGTTCGTTAATAAATAAGGATTAAAAGCTTCTAGATGGTGATCTTTAAAAAAGTGCATGACTTCCTTGTTAAAAGCTGCATATTTCATATGCCAATTTGCAAATAGGCGACTTTTGATCGGTTCAAGATAAATAACTTCACATTGCTCATGTCGAGGATCTCTAATGATTTTTTTATAAAAAAGATGCTCAAGCTTATCTCTTTCGCCTTCAAGACATTGTACGAAGTATCCATTTCCAAAATATAATGCTCCATAAATCTCATGGGGACTATTATATGTTATAGCTTCTGTAAGAATATCCATTAAATCTTTAACGGCATTTTTATTTTTTTTAAGCTTACTTACGTATAGCAGCCTCACCAGATTCATATATATTTGCTCAAAGTAATGATTTTAGTTCCTTGGTTTATTTTATAGAATTTTTAATAAAAAAATAGTTATTTCAATAAGTTACATAAAATCCAAAAATCGGTTTTTAAAAATTAAATTTATAAAAAACAAAGGTTTAATTTTTAGATTAGGTTTTAAATAACCTGTTTTTTTGTATGATAAATGTAATAACCCTA
>NZ_JFCC01000104.1:0-1129 GCF_000582925.1 Acinetobacter sp. 1294596
TAAAAATATTTAATATATAACTAAAAAATATTGCTAAGCTTAACAGTGGTATCATTAGTGGCTTCATTTCTGGCGATGAGCCTGGAGAAGGTGCGATGCATATAGAGATAACCTAATGAAAAATACTTTATTATTAATACTAGTTTTGTTAGTTTCTGGATGTTTCAATACAGCTAATACAGCTAATACAGCTAATACAGCTAATACAGCTAATACAGCTAATACAGCTAATACAGCTAATACAGCTAATACAGCTAATACAGCTAATACAGCTAATACAGCTAATACAGTTTATTATTCATATAAGAAATGCACTTTAAAAAATGTTTGTAGTGAATTTAATTACATAAAATATCAAAATAGTTATGCATTGTTTGCTTATAAGCCTCCTGTAGATGAATTTTATATAAAAATAAAAGATAATAAATATTACATTATCTATAAAAATATATTTTCAGAAGGTGTTGAAATGGGATGGGCACAAATGAAAATAGTTGCAAATAATGAAAATAATCTTATTATAGAAACTAATAATATATTTCAAACTTTAGGAAACTATAATATTATAGGCAATGGTGATAACTCTAATTATGTTCCCTCGAAAAACTATAGAAGAGATATGTATAAAATTAATGACTTCTATGATGGCTATTCTTTTAGACAATATCAAAAATTAACTTTCATAAAGAAAAATAAGCAGCTTTTACTTGATTGTAAAAACTATATGCAAGACCTAGATCCGAAGAATAATTATTCAGGTATGTTCTATAGTGTTTGTTCTGATAAGGAAAAAATTTATTTTAAAGAAATTCCAGAATTATAAATAACATGAATATTTTTATAATTATGTAAATTTAGGTGGTATTTTTAATTTCAGGATATAGATTTAATATAATAATAAAGATATATATCATTAATCATGCAAAGGTAGTAAAAGTGATTTATAAAATATTAATAGGTATGTGCTTATTGGCCTAAGTGCTTGTGATACTAAATATTTGAGTGATACTACTCATACTAAACCTATTAAACCGCGAAAAATAGAAGAGAAGTCACAAGAAAGTCTACCTACAGTAGAGAAATTGAAGATTAGTAAGGATATTAAGGAAAAACTAGATAATAAAATTTA
>NZ_JFCC01000105.1:0-1096 GCF_000582925.1 Acinetobacter sp. 1294596
TTTGCTGAGGAGACCATAAACAACGGATCGCTTCAACAATAAATTTCCAGAGGATTGAATCGATTTTGAGTTTTCTGTGACCACGTCTACGTCTAGCGAAGGTGTTATCAGAAGCATATCGAGCTTGATAAACGTCATTGATGCTATTTCTTTTAAGCTCACGATAGATCGTACTAGGATGTCTTTTAATGAGTTCAGCAAATTTTCTGGCTGAAAAGCCTTCTTTTCTTGACTCAAGCATTAATGCAGTACGATCTTCAAAGTTAAGATGATGGTATGACAATTTTATATACTCCATAAACCCTTTAAATTAATTAGGTGGTTTATGTCGCACTTCAAGTTTTACTCTGCCCATTATCCCCTGTATATTCTGTATGCTTTGATGAGGAATCCTGCTCTAGGGTGCTTATATAATGATAACTACAATTAATTTCATGAAATGAGTTTTTAATTGGTCCGCAGTAGCGTAAACTTTTGTTTCTTCGATACTTAAATTTTTTATAGCCTATAAAAATTAAGAGTAATATAATTAAACCAGAGACTACATAAAGCATAATAATTACTCTGTTGTCGACGTATAACTTACTTTTAAAGCTTAGAGGTTAATATATTAAATATTTTGTTATTCGTATTAGGTTGAATTATTATCTGACGCAGAATTATTATCTTTTGGATATCTATTGTTATAGGATTCATTTTTGCTTTTCTCTCTAAAAAGCTCTATATTTATTAAAACATACAGAACACATAATAAAATTAGACCCAAAATCATGAAAAATAAATTCATCTAACAAGAGCCTACATATAAATTAAGTAGTCTATTTTTTAAATAAACTCTAATATTTAATAAATGAGCTACCATTAACTAAAATAGATATTTTGATAATTTACTTAACTTCATAAATAAATTTTTATGAATCCTGCTCTAATGTATGAGGAGACTCAGGTTGGTTTTTATCACTTTCTTCTTTCTTGTTCGCACAAGCAGTTAGACTAAGAGTTACAGCTAAAATAACACCAGTTATAGTTAAATTTTTCATATTTTTCCTAACTTTTCATTACCTAGTTCGTTATTATAGAAGATATAAATTACTAA
>NZ_JFCC01000106.1:0-1064 GCF_000582925.1 Acinetobacter sp. 1294596
TACACACGTGCTACAATGGTCGGTACAAAGGGTTGCTACACAGCGATGTGATGCTAATCTCAAAAAGCCGATCGTAGTCCGGATTGGAGTCTGCAACTCGACTCCATGAAGTCGGAATCGCTAGTAATCGCGGATCAGAATGCCGCGGTGAATACGTTCCCGGGCCTTGTACACACCGCCCGTCACACCATGGGAGTTTGTTGCACCAGAAGTAGGTAGTCTAACCGCAAGGAGGACGCTTACCACGGTGTGGCCGATGACTGGGGTGAAGTCGTAACAAGGTAGCCGTAGGGGAACCTGCGGCTGGATCACCTCCTTAACGAAAGATTGACGATTGGTAAGAATCCACAACAAGTTGTTCTTCATGACAATGTATCTGAGGGTCTGTAGCTCAGTTGGTTAGAGCACACGCTTGATAAGCGTGGGGTCACAAGTTCAAGTCTTGTCAGACCCACCACTACTGACGAAAGCAGTATGCAGAAAAACAGATATATTGACTTATTGATAAGCTGGGGACTTAGCTTAGTTGGTAGAGCGCCTGCTTTGCACGCAGGAGGTCAGGAGTTCGACTCTCCTAGTCTCCACCACGAATCAAACATGATTTGATTCGAAGCTAG
Organism: Acinetobacter sp. 1294596; assembly: GCF_000582925.1. NCBI lineage: Bacteria > Pseudomonadati > Pseudomonadota > Gammaproteobacteria > Moraxellales > Moraxellaceae > Acinetobacter > Acinetobacter sp. 1294596. The sequence continues at coordinate 618 of NZ_JFCC01000106.1, forward strand.
AGATTACAGAATTTAATGAGAACTTAGCGTAAAGCATATCTTATTAACTTCTGTGATTTATCACAGTTGACTGCAGTCCGACGAGGATGCAGTGAATCATTAACAGATTGGCAAATTTGAGTCTGAAATAAATTGTTCAACTCATTCAATAGACGTTACAGGGCAACCTGTTGACTAACGTAGATTGAACTGAGAACTAGCAAATTAACTGAATCAAGCGTTTTGGTATATGAATTTAGATTGAAGCTGTACAGTGCTTAAGTGCACAGTACTCTAAACTGTAATGTTGAAGTTGCTCCTTGTAGGTAACGTCGACTGTTTGGGGTTGTATAGTCAAGTAATTAAGTGCATGTGGTGGATGCCTTGGCAGTCAGAGGCGATGAAAGACGTGATAGCCTGCGAAAAGCTTCGGGGAGGCGGCAAATATCCTGTGATCCGGAGATGTCT
>NZ_JFCC01000107.1:0-998 GCF_000582925.1 Acinetobacter sp. 1294596
AAAAAAAAATTGGGGCGGAATATCCTAAAAACTCAGTGTTTATTGCACGTCAGTTCACTGATGAGATTTATAGTCCTGAACTGGCTGCTCAGTTCCCACAAAGAGACTGGATTCTAACACGCATACTCTGGTTACATGGGCTTGAGCCTGGTTTTAATCAGGGAGAAGGGCGAGATACCTTCCAGCGCTATATTTATATTCATGGTACACCAGATACTGAGCCGATGGGTATTCCGATGTCACATGGCTGTATTCGTATGCGTAATGAAGAAATCATTGAGCTTTTTGATTTAATCCCCGAGCAGGCTTTAGTTTTTCTCTCAGAAACACCGCTTGAATTGATTTAAACAATACATAAGTCACATTATGTTTATCAGATATAAATAAAAAATAGTCTGTATAAACACCTATAATTTTTTAGAGAAATGTTTAAATAAAATACAAAAAACATTGTTTTTCCTTTAATTTACCTATTTTTTAATCATTCGAAAGTATTTTTATGAAAACAGATAGAAAAGCGTTTGACACCAGATGAGGATTCTCTATAATGCACCTCACAAACGATGAAGACCTAAAGGGCGCTTAGCTCAGTTGGTAGAGCGTCTGCCTTACAAGCAGAATGTCGGCGGTTCGATCCCGTCAGCGCCCACCAAGCCTTTATGTTGTGATCTTTCGTGCAGCGGTAGTTCAGTTGGTTAGAATACCGGCCTGTCACGCCGGGGGTCGCGGGTTCGAGCCCCGTCCGCTGCGCCATTTATGCAAATCCTATTGAGGGCGCTTAGCTCAGTTGGTAGAGCGTCTGCCTTACAAGCAGAATGTCGGCGGTTCGATCCCGTCAGCGCCCACCAAGCCTTTATGTTGTGATCTTTCGTGCAGCGGTAGTTCAGTTGGTTAGAATACCGGCCTGTCACGCCGGGGGTCGCGGGTTCGAGCCCCGTCCGCTGCGCCACTTAAGATTTCAGAGTTTGTACCACAATAGCGACATTGTGCAAATGCAG
>NZ_JFCC01000108.1:0-982 GCF_000582925.1 Acinetobacter sp. 1294596
AACTGAAGCTCTGAAATATTTACCTGCAGAACTGCGTAAAACGTTGACCTATGACCGTGGACGCGAGATGGCAGAACATAAAATACTTGAAGAAGATTTAGGCATAGATGTATATTTCTGTGACCCACATTCACCCTGGCAAAAAGGCACATGCGAAAATATGAATGGTTTAATTAGGCAATATTTACCTAAAGGGATTGATTTAAATCAGGCAGATCAGCATTATTTAAATCAAGTTGCCATGTCACTGAATACTCGTCCTAGAAAAGCGTTAGATTGGCTTACACCATTAGAGAAATTTGCTCAGCTTGTTGATTATCATAAGACTTTTCAAACTGTCGCACCTCATGTTTGAATTCGCCAATCTACTCTTTTATGCTTCTGCTTTCTAGAAACTGAATTTTTCTAATTTTAAATTCTTTACATTAATTCTTATTATTCCTCTTCTAAAAATTTATAATTTATTGAAATTATCAATTCTTAGCAAATAAAAAAGCCCACTAAAGTGAGCTTGATATTTATAACCGGTACATCTGATTAGGCGCAACGTAAAAGCTTTGGCCATCCAGATTAAAATTAATCTCTCTTCCGGAATCAAGTAGAACTTTTTCACCTACTTTTACCCATTTAAAGCCACCAGAAATATTTTGTTTTCTCTCTGAAGCTATAATCTGAACATGAATAATATCACCGTCGATAGATTTCGCGGTACGAAAATTTGGATATTTCAATATATACACCAATACAATAAACTTTAGTAAACTCTTTAGAGCATTTTTCGAACAATTATTTGATTAAAATAAAATTGTTTTAATTTTAATAACTACAAAATCTCAAGAAAATCTTGAAAAATGGGAGTGGCATCGTATGAGGTTTGCCTTCATTAAGTTTTATATCTTAGCACAGCTTTCTGAAATAACAAACTTATTAAAAATAATTATAGGTTTTTATGATCAAAAAATTTTTTTAATTTGGTAATAAA
>NZ_JFCC01000109.1:0-971 GCF_000582925.1 Acinetobacter sp. 1294596
GTATACCGGTATACTAACGGATACAAAATACAACAGGTATACCGGTATATGCAAGCATATTTATAAAAAAACGTATACGCTTATAGCAATGTATATCTTGATATTTGGTTAAAAAAATGCCTCAGACTGTCAAATTGAATGCTTGGGAACAGGAAGCTTTAGAAGAGAGATTCAATTTAATAAATAAAAAATTAATTATGAAAGGATTTAAGCCCCTTAAATCTGAAAGTGAAATAGTGCATAAAATATTAGAGATGACACTAAATAAAGTTGGAATAACTGAAAACGGAAGCTTAAAAATAGAAGAATAAAACAATTAAATAAGAAAAGTTCTCAATAAGCCTGAAAGCTCCGTTATATATAGCTCATAGAGCATATTGCAAAAAACTTTCCGCAGTCAGGCACACTATTAGATAGCAGTGTGCCCTACTCTAAAATGATATTTTCGCTCGTTCGGTCGGTCGGTCTGTCGCTGCGCTCATCCTCCTCTCTCCTCGCTCAAATATCATTAAGATGTCGCATAATGCAGATTAATGTTAAATAACGCCGATTTGCTCTAAAAATAGTTGCAAATCGGCTATGTAACATAATCTGGACTACATTATGCGAAATCAGGCTATCTTAGGGCCTAAGTCTTTGTTTACAACGGTTTTAGTCACATTGATCAACGTTGTTTTTGGGAATTGTCCGCTGAACTCAAGGTTAAATTCGAACTCCATTTCGCATGGAAGCTGAATATCTTTAAAGCGTTGATAATTTCCTGCACCTGGCATTTTCTGAACTGCTGCCTTCATGCCATGACCATTTTTAACTGGAACAAGCACATTGAAATTTGTACTGTCATAATTCACACTGCGGCCAGTCTTCTGATCTGTAAATGTGCCTTGGCTTGGGTCAATACCGATTACGGTAAATACTTGTTTTTGGCTCATGGTTTACGCTCCTAAGCGATTTGTTTAAAACGGAATGTT
>NZ_JFCC01000110.1:0-947 GCF_000582925.1 Acinetobacter sp. 1294596
TCATAATTATCAATAAGAAATACAGCATATAGAGTTTTACCCGCACCTGGAGTACCAGTTATAAGATGCAACATAATAATTTCCCCTTAATGCAGCTACACACCGCAGCGCACACGCGAGCCGTGGTGACGCTTGCGGTTGTTCCGCTGCTTATGATGATTTTCTTAATACAAGTTTTGAAGAATTGAGAGATAAGCGCGTTACAACAGCACTTAAAACAATAGTCATTGCTACATCAAAGCCAGCTAAATGCGCCAAAGCTAAAACATCCGCAGATATACCAGAAACTGAACTTCTTAATGTATTTACAGCAGCACCAAAAGCTGTGATAAAAATTGCACTAGAAGCTAGATAAATACCCGCACCACCTAAAATTCGTTTAAGTGCACCTGACTGTAATGATGAAAGAATAAAGACGAGTTTAGACCACATAATCAAGCATCCCCACTTCTAATTCCGCCAATAATAAGAGCAGCAAAATAGGCCGAAACTGCAATAATTACAGGTTTAGAAACTTCTGCAATTTTGCAAAATGGAGTAAACGGAATCTCAATAGAACCAGAAATTCCCATAAAAGAATAAGGGGCGTTCAAAGGTGCCGGACAACCACCACCAAATGATATTGTAGTATCTGGAGTTGCAGGGTCTTTATCAAATTCAAGCGGTTTATCATCAAACTTTGGGTTATCTCCATATTCTTTTTTTAATGCATCAACGTCTTTAGTGTATGAAGCTACATAATTAATGCCTGCTTGAGCAGCCTGACAGATAGTTGGCGCCCAGTTACAAAAAATCGGGAAATTGATTGTTATATCATAAGGCTGTGGTTGTGCAGTCGGATCACCTGTACCCGTTCCTGTACCCGTTCCAGTAGTAGGAGTTGCAGTACCTGTTCCAGTACCATTGGTTGGAATCGCTTGTGAGTTGTTAAGTTGCTGTGTGACATC
>NZ_JFCC01000111.1:0-819 GCF_000582925.1 Acinetobacter sp. 1294596
ACCCTTGGGACCTGCTTCAGCCCCAGGATGAGATGAGCCGACATCGAGGTGCCAAACACCGCCGTCGATATGAACTCTTGGGCGGTATCAGCCTGTTATCCCCAGAGTACCTTTTATCCGTTGAGCGATGGCCCTTCCATACAGAACCACCGGATCACTAAGACCTACTTTCGTACCTGCTCGACTTGTGGGTCTCGCAGTTAAGCGCGCTTTTGCCTTTATACTCTACGCGTGATTTCCGACCACGCTGAGCGCACCTTCGTACTCCTCCGTTACTCTTTAGGAGGAGACCGCCCCAGTCAAACTACCCACCAGACACGGTCCTCGTCCCGGATCACGGGACAGAGTTAGAACCTCAACATTACCAGGGTGGTATTTCAAGGACGGCTCCACTGGAACTAGCGTTCCAGCTTCAAAGCCTCCCACCTATCCTACACAAGTAAGGTCAAAGTTCAGTGTCAAGCTGCAGTAAAGGTTCACGGGGTCTTTCCGTCTAGCCGCGGGTACACTGCATCTTCACAGCGATTTCGATTTCACTGAGCCTCTGCTGGAGACAGCGCCGCCATCATTATGCCATTCGTGCAGGTCGGAACTTACCCGACAAGGAATTTCGCTACCTTAGGACCGTTATAGTTACGGCCGCCGTTTACTGGGGCTTCGATCAAGAGCTTCGCTTACGCTAACCCCATCAATTAACCTTCCAGCACCGGGCAGGCATCACACCCTATACGTCCACTTTCGTGTTTGCAGAGTGCTATGTTTTTAATAAACAGTTGCAGCGGCCTGGTTTCTGCGGCTGCCGACAGCTCAAGGAGCAAG
>NZ_JFCC01000112.1:0-818 GCF_000582925.1 Acinetobacter sp. 1294596
AAATTTCGTATTTATATTTATAATATGCTCTGTTACTAAATTTAAAAAATAAGAATGTATTGGAGAATAATAATTTGATTATTTAAAATCTGTTCAAGTTCAGAATTTATAAAAATTTACCCATATTAATAACCGATTTTCTATTTTTTTGAAAGATAAGGTCTTAGATAAAACACCATGATCCTGTGCCAATTAGCTAAGGGGTAATTTTATAAAAACAACTTATTTGATGATCTGGTTGATTTTATTAAAGAAGCTGGTGAATTGCTACTAGAAAATCAGCTTTACCTTATTCATGAAGAACTTAAAATCTAATAAAATGAGTTTGCTGAAACCCTAGGAATAAAACAGCCATCGCTTTTAGGAATTAAAAATCGTGGGAATGATTTGAAAATTTCGACCAAGAAAAACTATATTGAAGCAGTGGGAGGAAAGCTACATATTGATGTAGAACTTCTAATAGGAAAATATATAAAATTCAATGTTTAACTGTATTAGTTCAGACTTGATCGTACATTCTTCTTGAAAAAGAGAAAGTTACCCGTTTTGATAAAGGTGTCGAAATCTTAATCAAACAAAGGTAACTTTCTTATGTTGCATACAAACAATCAAATCATTAAACACAAAGTAGGTCTGCTTAATTTAGCTGAAGAGCTTCAGAATGTATCCAGAGCATGCAAAGTGATGGGTGTTTCAAGAGATACATTTTATCGCTATCAGGAATTAGTGAAGTCTGGTGATATTGACGCACTGATTAATAAGTCCCGTCGAGTACCAAATTTAAAAAACCGTGTAGATGATGCTACTGAACAGGCTGT
>NZ_JFCC01000113.1:0-816 GCF_000582925.1 Acinetobacter sp. 1294596
TTCTGTATGGAAGGGCCATCGCTCAACGGATAAAAGGTACTCTGGGGATAACAGGCTGATACCGCCCAAGAGTTCATATCGACGGCGGTGTTTGGCACCTCGATGTCGGCTCATCTCATCCTGGGGCTGAAGCAGGTCCCAAGGGTATGGCTGTTCGCCATTTAAAGAGGTACGCGAGCTGGGTTTAGAACGTCGTGAGACAGTTCGGTCCCTATCTACCGTGGGCGCTGGAAATTTGAGAGGATCTGCTCCTAGTACGAGAGGACCAGAGTGGACGAACCTCTGGTGTACCGGTTGTGACGCCAGTCGCATCGCCGGGTAGCTATGTTCGGAAGGGATAACCGCTGAAAGCATCTAAGCGGGAAGCCTACCTCAAGATAAGATTTCCCCGAGACTTTATGTCTCCTAAAGAGCCGTTGAAGACTACGACGTTGATAGGTTGGATGTGGAAGCATAGTGATATGTGAAGCTGACCAATACTAATTGCTCGTGAGGCTTGACTATACAACACCCAAACAGTTGTATACAAAGCATCAATCGATTCATAAATATGCAATATCCCTTGATTCAGCCTAATGCTGGAACATACAATTCAGACCCAGATCTGCCCGCTGTTAATAACTCATTTGGACCAAAGTACGGCACATACTGCACCGCAGTTAAATCAGACCCGAACAAGTCCATCAACAGTTGTGCTGGCGACCATAGCAAGAGTGAACCACCTGATCCCTTCCCGAACTCAGAAGTGAAACCTCTTAGCGCTGATGGTAGTGTGGGGTTACCCATGTGAGAGTAAGTCATCGCCAGCTCATTATT
>NZ_JFCC01000114.1:0-814 GCF_000582925.1 Acinetobacter sp. 1294596
GTTTTAGTCTTGCGACCGTACTCCCCAGGCGGTCTACTTATCGCGTTAGCTGCGCCACTAAAGCCTCAAAGGCCCCAACGGCTAGTAGACATCGTTTACGGCATGGACTACCAGGGTATCTAATCCTGTTTGCTCCCCATGCTTTCGTACCTCAGCGTCAGTATTAGGCCAGATGGCTGCCTTCGCCATCGGTATTCCTCCAGATCTCTACGCATTTCACCGCTACACCTGGAATTCTACCATCCTCTCCCATACTCTAGCTCACCAGTATCGAATGCAATTCCCAAGTTAAGCTCGGGGATTTCACATCCGACTTAATAAGCCGCCTACGCACGCTTTACGCCCAGTAAATCCGATTAACGCTCGCACCCTCTGTATTACCGCGGCTGCTGGCACAGAGTTAGCCGGTGCTTATTCTGCGAGTAACGTCCACTATCTCTAGGTATTAACTAAAGTAGCCTCCTCCTCGCTTAAAGTGCTTTACAACCATAAGGCCTTCTTCACACACGCGGCATGGCTGGATCAGGGTTCCCCCCATTGTCCAATATTCCCCACTGCTGCCTCCCGTAGGAGTCTGGGCCGTGTCTCAGTCCCAGTGTGGCGGATCATCCTCTCAGACCCGCTACAGATCGTCGCCTTGGTAGGCCTTTACCCCACCAACTAGCTAATCCGACTTAGGCTCATCTATTAGCGCAAGGTCCGAAGATCCCCTGCTTTCTCCCGTAGGACGTATGCGGTATTAGCATCCCTTTCGAGATGTTGTCCCCCACTAATAGGCAGATTCCTAAGCATTACTCACCCGTCCGCCGCTAGG
>NZ_JFCC01000115.1:0-777 GCF_000582925.1 Acinetobacter sp. 1294596
TGATCCAAATCAGGAAATGTCTTTAAACGCTTTGCTATTTGCTGAGGAGACCATAAACAACGGATCGCTTCAACAATAAATTTCCAGAGGATTGAATCGATTTTGAGTTTTCTGTGACCACGTCTACGTCTAGCGAAGGTGTTATCAGAAGCATATCGAGCTTGATAAACGTCATTGATGCTATTTCTTTTAAGCTCACGATAGATCGTACTAGGATGTCTTTTAATGAGTTCAGCAAATTTTCTGGCTGAAAAGCCTTCTTTTCTTGACTCAAGCATTAATGCAGTACGATCTTCAAAGTTAAGATGATGGTATGACAATTTTATATACTCCATAAACCCTTTAAATTAATTAGGTGGTTTATGTCGCACTTCAAGTTTTACTCTGCCATTAATTAAATTAGTAAGATAAATTTAAAATTAGACTTAGACTTTATTTGAAAAATTAACCAGTTAAGCAAATTCAGTTTTTTTAAATTTTTACTATTGGGCTAATTGCTTATTTTATATGCGAATATTAATTAAATTATACTAACTATAACATGTATTAACACTTATTCTTAAAGATGTAACTCTATTTGAGTTTAATTTTGGTTAAAATTATTTCCACTATATTAACAATTGTACAAAATAATAAAGCTACTCTAGAGGCCTGTTTTCAACCCCAGAAAACAGGCCTTTTTTTATAAAAAATATTCTGGATTTATAATTTCATATGATGTTTAAAATAAGGTAAAAAATTATTTAAATGTAAACTTATAATAATTAAAAGTAGGTA
>NZ_JFCC01000116.1:0-775 GCF_000582925.1 Acinetobacter sp. 1294596
GCAGAACATAAAATACTTGAAGAAGATTTAGGCATAGATGTATATTTCTGTGACCCACATTCACCCTGGCAAAAAGGCACATGCGAAAATATGAATGGTTTAATTAGGCAATATTTACCTAAAGGGATTGATTTAAATCAGGCAGATCAGCATTATTTAAATCAAGTTGCCATGTCACTGAATACTCGTCCTAGAAAAGCGTTAGATTGGCTTACACCATTAGAGAAATTTGCTCAGCTTGTTGATTATCATAAGACTTTTCAAACTGTCGCACCTCATGTTTGAATTCGCCGTTTTTATTATTACATTCATTACGACTATCTTTATTTTTCTATTTTTAAGATTTTTTTATCTTCAAGATCAAGCTTTAGACAAGACATGGCAGAGTAAAACTTGAAGTGCGACATAAACCACCTAATTAATTTAAAGGGTTTATGGAGTATATAAAATTGTCATACCATCATCTTAACTTTGAAGATCGTACTGCATTAATGCTTGAGTCAAGAAAAGAAGGCTTTTCAGCCAGAAAATTTGCTGAACTCATTAAAAGACATCCTAGTACGATCTATCGTGAGCTTAAAAGAAATAGCATCAATGACGTTTATCAAGCTCGATATGCTTCTGATAACACCTTCGCTAGACGTAGACGTGGTCACAGAAAACTCAAAATCGATTCAATCCTCTGGAAATTTATTGTTGAAGCGATCCGTTGTTTATGGTCTCCTCAGCAAATAGCAAAGCGTTTAAAGACATTTCCTGATTTGGATCAAACAAT
>NZ_JFCC01000117.1:0-761 GCF_000582925.1 Acinetobacter sp. 1294596
CGACATAAACCACCTAATTAATTTAAAGGGTTTATGGAGTATATAAAATTGTCATACCATCATCTTAACTTTGAAGATCGTACTGCATTAATGCTTGAGTCAAGAAAAGAAGGCTTTTCAGCCAGAAAATTTGCTGAACTCATTAAAAGACATCCTAGTACGATCTATCGTGAGCTTAAAAGAAATAGCATCAATGACGTTTATCAAGCTCGATATGCTTCTGATAACACCTTCGCTAGACGTAGACGTGGTCACAGAAAACTCAAAATCGATTCAATCCTCTGGAAATTTATTGTTGAAGCGATCCGTTGTTTATGGTCTCCTCAGCAAATAGCAAAGCGTTTAAAGACATTTCCTGATTTGGATCAAACAATGAATGTAAGCCATACAACGATTTATTCAACGATACGAGCATTACCAAAGGGTGAGTTGAAAAAAGACTTATTATCCTGTCTGCGTCATGAAAATAAAAAGCGAAAAGCTAACGGTGAACCTAAAAAAGATTCTATATTACAGGATATTAAAACTATTCATGAGCGCCCAGCCGAAGTTCAAGAAAGAAAAATACCGGGTCATTGGGAAGCTGATTTAATTAAAGGTAAAGACAATAAAAGTTCGATAGCAACACTTATTGAACGAAATACACGGCTCTGTATCTTGGCAACATTACCTGATGCAAAGGCAGAATCAGTGCGCAAGGCTTTAACTGAAGCTCTGAAATATTTACCTGCAGAACTGCGTAAAACGTTGACCTATGACCG
>NZ_JFCC01000118.1:0-694 GCF_000582925.1 Acinetobacter sp. 1294596
AGTTGGTAGGGTAAAGGCCTACCAAGGCGACGATCTGTAGCGGGTCTGAGAGGATGATCCGCCACACTGGGACTGAGACACGGCCCAGACTCCTACGGGAGGCAGCAGTGGGGAATATTGGACAATGGGGGGAACCCTGATCCAGCCATGCCGCGTGTGTGAAGAAGGCCTTTTGGTTGTAAAGCACTTTAAGCGAGGAGGAGGCTACCTAGATTAATACTTTAGGATAGTGGACGTTACTCGCAGAATAAGCACCGGCTAACTCTGTGCCAGCAGCCGCGGTAATACAGAGGGTGCGAGCGTTAATCGGATTTACTGGGCGTAAAGCGTGCGTAGGCGGCCAATTAAGTCAAATGTGAAATCCCCGAGCTTAACTTGGGAATTGCATTCGATACTGGTTGGCTAGAATATGGGAGAGGATGGTAGAATTCCAGGTGTAGCGGTGAAATGCGTAGAGATCTGGAGGAATACCGATGGCGAAGGCAGCCATCTGGCCTAATACTGACGCTGAGGTACGAAAGCATGGGGAGCAAACAGGATTAGATACCCTGGTAGTCCATGCCGTAAACGATGTCTACTAGCCGTTGGGGCCCTTGAGGCTTTAGTGGCGCAGCTAACGCGATAAGTAGACCGCCTGGGGAGTACGGTCGCAAGACTAAAACTCAAATGAATTGACGGGGGCCCGCACAAGCGG
>NZ_JFCC01000119.1:0-689 GCF_000582925.1 Acinetobacter sp. 1294596
TGCTACCCATGTGACCACCAGTGGAATCCAGTAAATTATTGACGCTTGTTCTTCCATACAGCCTCCAAGAAAAATGCCCCAAAAACTGGGGCACTTTGGGAAATTATTTTATTTAGCAGTACGCTTGAAGTAAGACCAAGCAATACCGATACCGATCAATGTCACTAAAACACCGATAATACCGACTACAGCAGTTTTAACACCGTCTAGCTCACCAGATGCACCAGTGAAATCAAGTGAAGACGCAGCATTAGCAGCAGGTGAAAGAGCTAGTGCTCCGCCAATTGTTGCCCCCAAACCATAAGTTGAAACGTTACGTAAAGTTAAAACGCCACGTTTTTCTTGTACTGCAAGTTGATTTTGTTTCATGTCTAAGCCCTCTTGGCAAAGTTATTAAAAATAGAAAACGCAATGATTAAGCCGTAAATCCCCACAATAGGTGTCCCCAACATCACCATTTGCGCCTTAGTTATTGCGAGTTGTTCAAGTAGTGTTACCTGCTCAACCCATGAAACACATGTCTGAACGTTGTCAATTAGTTGTAACTCTGAACAAACATATGCCATTTCAAAAATCCCCAATTAGAGCCACTGGCTTGCGCTTACGCCCCCAAAAGCCAGTGGTATCTATAAAACATCACATTTAGTAAAAATAGCCTAAGCAATTTTTGAAGATGTAGATTGCTGTAA
>NZ_JFCC01000120.1:0-682 GCF_000582925.1 Acinetobacter sp. 1294596
TGAACCCTGATCCAGCCATGCCGCGTGTGTGAAGAAGGCCTTTTGGTTGTAAAGCACTTTAAGCGAGGAGGAGGCTACCTAGATTAATACTTTAGGATAGTGGACGTTACTCGCAGAATAAGCACCGGCTAACTCTGTGCCAGCAGCCGCGGTAATACAGAGGGTGCGAGCGTTAATCGGATTTACTGGGCGTAAAGCGTGCGTAGGCGGCCAATTAAGTCAAATGTGAAATCCCCGAGCTTAACTTGGGAATTGCATTCGATACTGGTTGGCTAGAATATGGGAGAGGATGGTAGAATTCCAGGTGTAGCGGTGAAATGCGTAGAGATCTGGAGGAATACCGATGGCGAAGGCAGCCATCTGGCCTAATACTGACGCTGAGGTACGAAAGCATGGGGAGCAAACAGGATTAGATACCCTGGTAGTCCATGCCGTAAACGATGTCTACTAGCCGTTGGGGCCCTTGAGGCTTTAGTGGCGCAGCTAACGCGATAAGTAGACCGCCTGGGGAGTACGGTCGCAAGACTAAAACTCAAATGAATTGACGGGGGCCCGCACAAGCGGTGGAGCATGTGGTTTAATTCGATGCAACGCGAAGAACCTTACCTGGCCTTGACATACAGAGAACTTTCCAGAGATGGATTGGTGCCTTCGGGAACTCTGATACAGGTGCTGCATGGCT
>NZ_JFCC01000121.1:0-610 GCF_000582925.1 Acinetobacter sp. 1294596
TTCAACCTGCTCATGGATAGATCACCCGGTTTCGGGTCTATACCCAGCGACTAGACGCCCTATTAAGACTCGATTTCTCTACGGCTCCCCTATTCGGTTAACCTCGCCACTGAATATAAGTCGCTGACCCATTATACAAAAGGTACGCAGTCACACCACGAAGGTGCTCCCACTGCTTGTATGCATGCGGTTTCAGGATCTATTTCACTCCCCTCACAGGGGTTCTTTTCGCCTTTCCCTCACGGTACTGGTTCACTATCGGTCAGTCAGGAGTATTTAGCCTTGGAGGATGGTCCCCCCATATTCAGACAAGGTTTCACGTGCCTCGCCCTACTCGTCATCATTATGTGTGCCCTTTCGTGTACGGGAATATCACCCTCTACGTTCGCACTTCCCAGAGCGTTCCACTAAAACACACATAACTTAATGGGCTGATCCCCGTTCGCTCGCCGCTACTGAGGGAATCTCAATTGATTTCTTTTCCTAAGGGTACTGAGATGTTTCACTTCCCCTCGTTCGCCTTGCAACACTATGTATTCATGTTGCAATACCTACCTTAAAGTAGGTGGGTTCCCCCATTCAGACATCTCCGGATCAAAGGATATTTGCC
>NZ_JFCC01000122.1:0-605 GCF_000582925.1 Acinetobacter sp. 1294596
CCACCTTGATCCGGCGTAGATGGATCATTGTCATGATCGGTCTTCAACAGGCTGTCTTCTGCATTGACCGGAGTACCATTACGATCAACTGTTTCTGCCTTAACGGTCAATTCGCCATCAGCAAAGCCGGCCGGCACTTCTGCCGTATAGCTGCCATCAGGATTAACTGTGGCTTTCACCTGCTGTTCCAGCGGATTGCCTGACTGGTCCTGACCGGTAATGGTTAAGGTCACTTCGCTGCCCGGTGCTACATCTGTGGTCCCACCTGTGATATGGCCCTGATCATCAACATCTACTGTAATTGATCCGTCAACGCGGTCCAGACCACCTTGATCCGGTGTAGATGGATCATTGTCATGATCGGTCTTCAACAGGCTGTCTTCTGCATTGACTGGTGTACCGTTACGATCAACCGTTTCTGCCTTAACGGTCAATTCGCCATCAGCAAAGCCGGCCGGCACTTCTGCCGTATAGCTGCCATCAGGATTAACTGTGGCTTTCACCTGCTGTTCCAGCGGATTGCCTGACTGGTCCTGACCGGTAATGGTTAAGGTCACTTCGCTGCCCGGTGCTACATCTGTGGTCCCACCTGTGATATGGCCCTG
>NZ_JFCC01000123.1:0-604 GCF_000582925.1 Acinetobacter sp. 1294596
GAATAAAATATAAATATGTATATAATAATATTTTTATATTTTAAAAATAAAATGATGAATAAATTCTTTCTTCTGTCTACTGTATTTTTCTGCTTAACAGGGTGCGCTTCTGTGTCTTATCCAGATCAGAATAGGATTTTAGAAGAAACAATTAGTTATTCTACGTCACGTTGTTTTGGTGCCTGTCCGGTGTATTCTGTAACAATTCAGCCTAGTGGAGCTGTACATTTTAACGGGGACCGGTTTACAAAAATTATCGGAGAGCAAAATATCATTGTTTCCCCTGGGATCTATAAAAAGCTTTCTAGTCAATTAAGCAGATATAAGCCCGCACCAGGAAAAGTAGAAAATAATTATAATTGTGTAAATAAAGCTACTGATCATCAAACGGTCAGTTTTGTATGGACGGATAAAAGTGGAGTAGAAACAAAGTTAGACCATTATATGGGATGTATGAATTCATCTGATAAAAGTTTTAATCAATTTATCGAACAATTACCTGAAATGCTTGGAATTAATGTTTTAATACGTTAAACATAAAAACAATCTAACTTTATAAAAAATTAATCTTTTATATAGGTCCCATTTATATAAAAGATTAATA
>NZ_JFCC01000124.1:0-598 GCF_000582925.1 Acinetobacter sp. 1294596
TCTTGTAACTGATTATTTATAAAATAAGCTACTTCATGCTTTTAAAAGAAATTTAAATATTAAAATATTTGTAGACTAAAGGAAGTCTGTTGAATATTCATTAAATTTTATATTGTTTAACCCTTATATAGGATTACTTAACATTAGATGAATTATTGACTATTATTTAAAAGAGTTCAAAAAATATCATTCTAATATTATTTAACCCCCGCATAAAAAAAGCCCCCTCATGTGAGGGGGCTTTTTAGAATAATGAGCTGGCGATGACTTACTCTCACATGGGTAACCCCACACTACCATCAGCGCTAAGAGGTTTCACTTCTGAGTTCGGGAAGGGATCAGGTGGTTCACTCTTGCTATGGTCGCCAGCACAACTGTTGATGGACTTGTTCGGGTCTGATTTAACTGCGGTGCAGTATGTGCCGTACTTTGGTCCAAATGAGTTATTAACAGCGGGCAGATCTGGGTCTGAATTGTATGTTCCAGCATTAGGCTGAATCAAGGGATATTGCATATTTATGAATCGATTGATGCTTTGTATACAACTGTTTGGGTGTTGTATAGTCAAGCCTCACGAGCAATTAGTATTGGTCAGCTT
>NZ_JFCC01000125.1:0-570 GCF_000582925.1 Acinetobacter sp. 1294596
GCTGGTACCGGCTGCGGACTTTGAAGGCGATGTGGTTGTGAACGTACCGGCAGGTATTGTTACGGACGTGGCAGGTAATGCCAACCTGACTGCAACAGAGAGCCTTACGGTCGATACATTGGCGCCGGGCTTGGTGATTACGGCCCTGGACCCTGCACTCACTGCGACTGAATCGACAACAATCAGCTTTACGTTTAGCGAGGCGGTCAGTGGCTTTGATATTGATGACATCACGCCAGTAGGCGGTACGCTGAGCAATCTGGTCCAAAGTACAACCAACCCGAATGTCTGGACAGCTACGTTTACAGCTGACGGCAGTGGTGCGGCTCCAAGCATCAGTGTTGCAGACGGTGCCTATACAGACCTTGCAGGTAACTTGGGTACAGGCGATGTACTCGATGGTACGGACGGCTTTGTGGTTGATACGCTAGCTCCGGCACCGGTGATTACGATTGATCCTGTAACGAATGCAATCACGATTGACTTTGGTGAAGCAGTCAATGCGGTTGATGGCAGTCCGCTTACGGCAGATGCGCTTGAGGGATTGCTGGACATTGCTAACGGTACATT
>NZ_JFCC01000126.1:0-534 GCF_000582925.1 Acinetobacter sp. 1294596
GGTAATTTTTTGGTTAATATTTTCGTGACTTTAAGAAAAAGCAAAAGCAACTCGGAATTCGCTTCGCTCATAAGCTTTTTTACTCGCTTCGCTCGGTCTAGATTCAAATTAAGTTTGTTCGCACCCATTCGGGATGCTCTGTATCTACCGTTTAAAATCGAAAGGGAGCTTGTAATCAGGGAAAAGGCAGGGGCGAAATTTTTATAATGCTCAATCGCTCGTAGACACTCGCTCGGTTTAAACCTGTTTAAGTCAAAAAGAAAAGTACAAAGCGAACGGAGTGTGAGCGACCAGAAAAAATCTAAATCTCAAAACTTATTCCCTCTGACTACCAGCTCCCATCTGAATTTTTCAGGGAGTAGCAGAGCCATCCCGAACGGGTGGCGACCGCCCTTTTTGATATGCGTAAACAGTGGCCATGCTCCCCAGTTGTCACTACTTATCAGTAGTGACGACTGGGAAAAAGATTATAACAGTTACAATTGAACACGAAATATTCAGTTATAGATGCGTGACAGTAACTAAATCAACGAT
>NZ_JFCC01000127.1:0-504 GCF_000582925.1 Acinetobacter sp. 1294596
GTGGTTTATGTCGCACTTCAAGTTTTACTCTGCCATGTCTTGTCTAAAGCTTGATCTTGAAGATAAAAAAATCTTAAAAATAGAAAAATAAAGATAGTCGTAATGAATGTAATAATAAAAACGGCGAATTCAAACATGAGGTGCGACAGTTTGAAAAGTCTTATGATAATCAACAAGCTGAGCAAATTTCTCTAATGGTGTAAGCCAATCTAACGCTTTTCTAGGACGAGTATTCAGTGACATGGCAACTTGATTTAAATAATGCTGATCTGCCTGATTTAAATCAATCCCTTTAGGTAAATATTGCCTAATTAAACCATTCATATTTTCGCATGTGCCTTTTTGCCAGGGTGAATGTGGGTCACAGAAATATACATCTATGCCTAAATCTTCTTCAAGTATTTTATGTTCTGCCATCTCGCGTCCACGGTCATAGGTCAACGTTTTACGCAGTTCTGCAGGTAAATATTTCAGAGCTTCAGTTAAAGCCTTGCGCACTGATTC
>NZ_JFCC01000128.1:0-489 GCF_000582925.1 Acinetobacter sp. 1294596
ATAGACATCGTGCATTTGATATCTATGGTATTACGCAATTTCCTCGTCTTGTTCATCCGGGATTTCGTGATGTTGTCGGTCTTCATTATCACTTGCATCGGGGATGGGGTGCGCCTTCTGCAACGGTATATGTCTGGGCAAACTGTCGAGAAAAACCTAACTCTTTAGGTAATAAATTCACTGCTGAACGTGATTTCCGCTTCAATTATCCAAAGCGTTTGTATGAAATTTATGAATCTGCAACTGCGAACACAGTCAAGTTGCGTATTCCTCTTAAACTCTTTGCAATTTTGATTATTCCTGTTGTTGGGGTTTTTATGTTTGGCAATATGATCTTTGGTCATGGTCCAAATTTTTTAACAAGTATCTTTGGTGGATCTGAACAAACAAAAACTGTTAAACAGGCAAATCAAACACAGCCTACGGCTTCTGCAACTAAAGAGACTACTTCTCAGGATCAGACTGCATTTGTTCCAGAACTGGATTGTA
>NZ_JFCC01000129.1:0-483 GCF_000582925.1 Acinetobacter sp. 1294596
ATATTCAAATATATTAGAACAATAGTAGTACCCCTATTATTCTTAATACTTTGTAATAATCTCCAGAACTGATCAGTGGAATATCTATCTCTCTGTTCCCTGACTAGGTTATAAATCAATAACAGATGATAATATTTTAATTATGAAGTATAAAGGGTGAAAGCTGGATTACACAGCTTAGTATGAGGTTGGAGAGTATACACTACACTAAAATAGAAGAAATAATTTTACTATTACGAAAATAGAAATTCGATTTTATAATCTTGTATTAGGATAAGATTTTAAAGTGTGCCAAAATACTAAATCTAATTTGGATAAATAATTTTTCATTGCCTATATCTTACATATGATTAAGAAAGTTTATATAAAATTATGAGATGAGGGTTTAATTAAAAAAAAGTTGCGTAAAATACATAATATAATCTTAAGACTTGAAAGTAATTATTATAGCTCTATTTTATATACTTTAAATAACAATAAAAA
>NZ_JFCC01000130.1:0-454 GCF_000582925.1 Acinetobacter sp. 1294596
TAACACCTTTGAGATTCCCGACATAAAAGGTGTCTTGCGCGCCTAAATAGCCTGGATGAGCTGTTTCGATTTCACCACAAGCAACGTCATCCTCATGCTTACGTTCAAGTGCCGCAATCTGCTGATCATTTAATTCAATACCATCCTGTGCCACTTTAGCCTCAAGTGCTTTTAAACGTTTCTTAAAGTTTTCTAAATCATGACGAAGCCATATAGAGCGAACCCCACTCCCTGAAACGAATACACCCTTCTTGCGTAATTCATTACTAGTACGGTGCTGACCATATGCGGGATATTGAATTGCGAAATCAATAACAGCCTGTTCAGTAGCATCATCTACACGGTTTTTTAAATTTGGTACTCGACGGGACTTATTAATCAGTGCGTCAATATCACCAGACTTCACTAATTCCTGATAGCGATAAAATGTATCTCTTGAAACACCCATCACTTT
>NZ_JFCC01000131.1:0-449 GCF_000582925.1 Acinetobacter sp. 1294596
GCGACGGACTGTTAATCCGCAGGTCCCTGGTTCGAGCCCAGGTGGGAGAGCCAAGATTCTAAAAAGCCCCCTTATTTAAGTGGGCTTTTTTTTATTACGCCAAGAATATATTCAAGTTATTCCTATTGATAGGTCTTATTGTTCGCCAAGATTCACTTACTGAATATTTTTAAAACAAACGCTTTAAATCTAATGATTTTTTAGCTATTTCCACTTGACCATTTATCTCTTCCTCCATAGAATAGCCCACAGATTCTCCCATAGCTCAGTCGGTAGAGCGACGGACTGTTAATCCGCAGGTCCCTGGTTCGAGCCCAGGTGGGAGAGCCAAGATTCTAAAAAGCCCGCTTATTTAAGTGGGCTTTTTTTTATTACGCCAAGAATATATTCAAGTTATTCCTATTGATAGGTCTTATTGTTCGCCAAGATTCACTTACTGAATATTTTTA
>NZ_JFCC01000132.1:0-439 GCF_000582925.1 Acinetobacter sp. 1294596
TCAGCTGCGATCCGCATCCGTCAACTGGCGATTGAAAACAACCTACCCGATCTTTCCGTTTGTGTCGTCGAAAAAGGTTCCGAAGTTGGTGCGCATATTCTTTCCGGTGCTGTACTTGAACCCCGGGCCATGAATGAACTCTTCCCCGACTGGAAAGAGCTCGGTGCTCCGCTTAATGTCCCGGTGACTGAAGACAGAACCTTTTTCCTGCTCTCTGACACCACCTCCAAAGAAGCACCGCACTGGATGGTGCCAAAAACCATGCATAATGATGGCAACTACGTCATCTCGCTGGGCAATGTCGTACGCTGGCTGGGTGCCAAGGCAGAGGAGCTGGAAGTCTCGATCTTCCCGGGCTTTGCTGCATCAGAAATCCTCTACCATGAAGATGGTTCGGTCCGCGGAATCCAGACCGGTGACATGGGCATTGGCAAAGATG
>NZ_JFCC01000133.1:0-439 GCF_000582925.1 Acinetobacter sp. 1294596
ATCTGGCCGGTATTGTTGAGCATGTGACCCTGCTTGAGTTTGCTGATACTTTACGTGCAGATCAGGTATTGCAGGACAAGCTGGCGAGCCTGCCGAACACGACAGTAATCAAGTCTGCGTTGACTACCGAGGTGGTGGGAGACGGCTCACAGGTGACTGCGCTGCGTTATCAGGACCGGGTATCTGGAGAGGACAGGGAAATTGAACTGGCGGGTATCTTTGTACAGATTGGTCTGCTGCCGAACACTGACTTTCTGAAAGGGTCAGAAGTCGAGCTGAGTAACCGCGGTGAGATTGTGGTGAACGAGCGTAACGAGACCAACGTAAAAGGTGTATTTGCGGCGGGTGATTGTACAACGGTACCGTACAAGCAGATCATCATTGCTACAGGTGAAGGTGCAAAAGCGTCGCTCTCTGCTTTTGATTACATTATCCGCTC
>NZ_JFCC01000134.1:0-436 GCF_000582925.1 Acinetobacter sp. 1294596
TTTCCAGAGGATTGAATCGATTTTGAGTTTTCTGTGACCACGTCTACGTCTAGCGAAGGTGTTATCAGAAGCATATCGAGCTTGATAAACGTCATTGATGCTATTTCTTTTAAGCTCACGATAGATCGTACTAGGATGTCTTTTAATGAGTTCAGCAAATTTTCTGGCTGAAAAGCCTTCTTTTCTTGACTCAAGCATTAATGCAGTACGATCTTCAAAGTTAAGATGATGGTATGACAATTTTATATACTCCATAAACCCTTTAAATTAATTAGGTGGTTTATGTCGCACTTCAAGTTTTACTCTGCCGGTTTTATCCTGATGTAAAGGTTTTAATTTGGTTTTTAATAATTAGACAAAAGTAAGATTTTAATAAAATTAAGTTTAATTTAAATATAATTCAGTATTGAATTAAATATTAAAATTTGAAGGATTG
>NZ_JFCC01000135.1:0-427 GCF_000582925.1 Acinetobacter sp. 1294596
CCTTGCAGGATCTCTTTCAGTTTTTTCATAAACAATGCTCCTTGGAGAGCTTACTCTTCATTGAATACCGCATTCAGTACTCGGCCAAATAAGCCTCGTTTTTTAGGTTGTGGCACTGCCACATTTTGTAATGTGGCATGCTGTAGCGTTTGGCTGTGGTATGCTGTAGTTTCTTGCTGTGGCACAGCCACATTTTCTACAATATTTAATTCATTATTCTTTTTATAATCATTGTCTTGTTGTGTTGTCGCATGCTGTGGCATATCGGTGTCGCATGCCGTAGCATCTTGTTGTGGCGCTGCCGTGGCGGGTGCAACAGTTTTTAACTCAATAAGCGTCTGCATACGGTCGATTTGCTGCATTAAACGCTCTTCACGTTCTTGGTATTTTTTGACTTCATTTTCTAAATGAATAATGAGTTTTTTTG
>NZ_JFCC01000136.1:0-422 GCF_000582925.1 Acinetobacter sp. 1294596
TGGTAAGTGGGTTTCCCCATTCAGACATCTCCGGATCACAGGATATTTGCCGCCTCCCCGAAGCTTTTCGCAGGCTATCACGTCTTTCATCGCCTCTGACTGCCAAGGCATCCACCACATGCACTTAATTACTTGACTATACAACCCCAAACAGTCGACGTTACCTACAAGGAGCAACTTCAACATTACAGTTTAGAGTACTGTGCATTTAAGCACTGTACAGCTTCAATCTAAATTCATATACCAAAACGCTTGATTCAGTTAATTTGCTAGTTCTCAGTTCAATCTACGTTAGTCAACAGGTTGCCCTGTAACGTCTATTGAATGAGTTGAACAATTTATTTCAGACTCAAATTTGCCAATCTGTTAATGATTCACTGCATCCTCGTCGGACTGCAGTCAACTGTGATAAATCACAGAAG
>NZ_JFCC01000137.1:0-421 GCF_000582925.1 Acinetobacter sp. 1294596
CGTTCTAATTTTGCCACTGGTTTGACGTCTACCGTAAATAAAAATGTGCATTCCGTTGCCACGAAAATGGCCGAAGAACTTGGTTTGGCCAAAAACACCGCTGGTTTAATTGGTGGGTTGTCATCCGCTCAAAATTCAATTGTTAAATTCACTACAGCCACATCAACTGCTAAACGTGCCCAAGCTTTTAACGATGTTTATTCTGCAGTTTTAAACTCTGTATCGACCACGGAAAAAGGTGCATTGATGACACCCCAGCAACTTAAAGGCTACGCTTTACAAAAAGCTGCTGAGCTTACAGGAGCATCAAGTCTAGCCGAGGCTGGTGAATGGATTAATAAACCAAATGTTACGGCCAGACAGAAGGCAGAAGCTAACAGACCTAAAGCAACCATGAGCGGCGATGATATTGATAAAATCA
>NZ_JFCC01000138.1:0-407 GCF_000582925.1 Acinetobacter sp. 1294596
TTCCTCTATCTGCAAAGTTTAGAGGGCTTAAATCGCTTGTATGGAGCAAATAGCGACAAGATGTTCATGGGGTCTAGCAATTTAAAAATTGTTTTTAGAATTGGGGACATTGAGTCGGCTGAGGAATGCAGTCGATTAGTCGGTCAAACTGAAACGACATATATTTCTGAAACGGCAGGTACAAGCCAGACGAGCGGTACAAGTTCATCGAGTCGGGCAAGCAGTTCATCTTCCAATAGGTCGCAAAATACAGGTACAACCAAGTCCATTAAATTGGAATCTATTATTGAGCCTGCCGAATTTATTAAGTTGCCGATCTGTACGGCTGTTGTGATGTATAACGGCTCTTACGGAACATTGGAAATGCCGAAATACTATGAGTGCTACAACATGCCCAAACGCACTAA
>NZ_JFCC01000139.1:0-403 GCF_000582925.1 Acinetobacter sp. 1294596
ATGCAGCGGTAGTTCAGTTGGTTAGAATACCGGCCTGTCACGCCGGGGGTCGCGGGTTCGAGCCCCGTCCGCTGCGCCACTTAAGATTTCAGAGTTTGTACCACAATAGCGACATTGTGCAAATGCAGTGGTAGTTCAGTTGGTTAGAATACCGGCCTGTCACGCCGGGGGTCGCGGGTTCGAGCCCCGTCCGCTGCGCCATTTCATAAAATTTGGTATCCTAATTTCCTGAGATTAAGATATTAATCAGTGTATAAGCATAACTGCTTATGCTACTATCTCTAATAGCTATGCTATTTCTCAGGGCGCTTAGCTCAGTTGGTAGAGCGTCTGCCTTACAAGCAGAATGTCGGCGGTTCGATCCCGTCAGCGCCCACCATATATCCTATTCAGTTGCAAAACA
>NZ_JFCC01000140.1:0-386 GCF_000582925.1 Acinetobacter sp. 1294596
CAACTGAATAAGGTTTCAATTTCCCAGCGTAATGCATAATCCTGAATAGCATTGGCATTAAACTGAGGAGAAACGACGAGTAAAAGCTCTCCATTTTCTAACTGTAGTGCACTTATATATAGTTTCACCCGACCAACCAAAATCCGTCGTTTACGACATTCAATTTGACCAACTTTAAGATGGCGAAATAAATCACTAATTTTATGATTCTTTCCTAAATGATTGGTGACAATGAAGTTTTTTTAACACGAATGCAGAAGTTGATGTCTTGTTCAATTAACCATGTAAACCACTGCTCACCGATAAACTCTCTGTCTGCGAACACATTCACAATACGGTCTTTACCAAAAATGGCTATAAAGCGTTGAATCAAAGCAATACGCTCT
>NZ_JFCC01000141.1:0-379 GCF_000582925.1 Acinetobacter sp. 1294596
TCTCAAAAAGCCGATCGTAGTCCGGATTGGAGTCTGCAACTCGACTCCATGAAGTCGGAATCGCTAGTAATCGCGGATCAGAATGCCGCGGTGAATACGTTCCCGGGCCTTGTACACACCGCCCGTCACACCATGGGAGTTTGTTGCACCAGAAGTAGCTAGCCTAACTGCAAAGAGGGCGGTTACCACGGTGTGGCCGATGACTGGGGTGAAGTCGTAACAAGGTAGCCGTAGGGGAACCTGCGGCTGGATCACCTCCTTAACGAAAGATTGACGATTGGTAAGAATCCACAACAAGTTGTTCTTCATAGATGTATCTGAGGGTCTGTAGCTCAGTTGGTTAGAGCACACGCTTGATAAGCGTGGGGTCACAAGTTCA
>NZ_JFCC01000142.1:0-377 GCF_000582925.1 Acinetobacter sp. 1294596
TATGTCCCAATTCTTCACTAATTAACATACGGATTTCTTTATCTTTTACTTGCTCGTCAGCCGACAATGAACGAGAACCGCCTACAGCAGGGCAATCGAAACCCATTAATTCACGGTATCTGGTCTGAGCGTAGCCATGTCGTAAACCATGCGTTTGTCCCACACCTAGCGCATGCGTGACTGCTTCAAAATTGGCTTTGTGGGACTTATAGCTTTTTTCTTTCGGAATCATTGAACCGCCATTTTTCACAGCTTGAGCGTAGGCATTTTTGAGTTCTTGACGTTGTTTTTCGTTGGTTATTGGAATAGTTCGAGGTCTTCCGCCTTTCGTCCAACTGTCTTTTAAACGGATATATTTAGCATTTTCAATTTTCTGA
>NZ_JFCC01000143.1:0-373 GCF_000582925.1 Acinetobacter sp. 1294596
TACTGTCTTCCACCTGGACAACCAACGCCAGGCTGACCTAACCTTCTCCGTCCTCTCATCGCATTACACAGAAGTATTGGAATATTAACCAATTTCCCATCGACTACGCCTTTCGGCCTCGCCTTAGGGGTCGACTCACCCAGCCCCGATTAACGTTGGACTGGAACCCTTGGTCTTTCGGCGAACGGGTTTTTCACCCGTTTTGTCGTTACTCACGTCAGCATTCGCACTTCTGATACCTACAGCAGACTTCTCAATCCACCTTCATCGGCTTACAGAACGCTCCCCTACCACGCACATAAATGTGCATCCGCAGCTTCGGCACATAGTTTTAGCCCCGTTACATCTTCCGCGCAGGCCGACTCGACTAGTG
>NZ_JFCC01000144.1:0-370 GCF_000582925.1 Acinetobacter sp. 1294596
TAACTGTTATTGCTGGGCTCTGTGCACTTTCATTACCTGCTGCATCAGTCAACGTATAAGTCAGTTGATGTGAACCATCTGCCAGCGGAGTGGTAGGCGTTAGTGTACCGGTTACAGGATCATAGCTTGCAGCTACCTTCTCACCATCAACATACAAGGTCGGAGTCTCACCTGCACCCGGTGCAGAAATCACAACACCTGGTGTCGTATCATCTGTGCTGCTTCCTGACCCCTTGATTCCTTGATCAGGTCCAACATTGTCCAGATAACCACTCGGTACAGAAGGAGTAGCCGGTGCTAATGTATCTACAGTAACTGTTATTGCTGGGCTCTGTGCACTTTCATTACCTGCTGCATCAGTCAACGTATA
>NZ_JFCC01000145.1:0-368 GCF_000582925.1 Acinetobacter sp. 1294596
TAGCTCTACGGACATCAACCACCATAGAATCACCAGTAACACTGTGCCAGTATTCTGAAAATTCTTGTTTATCAATCCACTGGTCAACCAGTGCAAACATATGAATATGCGGATGCCATTCGCCTGTTTTCTCATTGAATGTATTCTCATATGAATACATAGCACCTTGAACCTTACAGAACTCATTAAAACCTCGTCCTTTCTTTTCATAGTCCCTACGACGCTCTAGAAGCGTTCTAAATGACTTCATAAGATGTTCAGAGCGTTCTGCTAGGTTAGAGCCGTTTTTAACTGTGAGCGTGATTAGAACAGGCTTGAGCTTGCGATTTTCTTTTAAGACTTGGTCAATACGTTCAACGTATTTTTGA
>NZ_JFCC01000146.1:0-346 GCF_000582925.1 Acinetobacter sp. 1294596
GCCCACAGATTCTCCCATAGCTCAGTCGGTAGAGCGACGGACTGTTAATCCGCAGGTCCCTGGTTCGAGCCCAGGTGGGAGAGCCAAGATTCTAAAAAGCCCCCTTATTTAAGTGGGCTTTTTTTTATTACGCCAAGAATATATTCAAGTTATTCCTATTGATAGGTCTTATTGTTCGCCAAGATTCACTTACTGAATATTTTTAAAACAAACGCTTTAAATCTAATGATTTTTTAGCTATTTCCACTTGACCATTTATCTCTTCCTCCATAGAATAGCCCACAGATTCTCCCATAGCTCAGTCGGTAGAGCGACGGACTGTTAATCCGCAGGTCCCTGGTTCGAG
>NZ_JFCC01000147.1:0-336 GCF_000582925.1 Acinetobacter sp. 1294596
ATCCACCACATGCACTTAATTACTTGACTATACAACCCCAAACAGTCGACGTTACCTACAAGGAGCAACTTCAACATTACAGTTTAGAGTACTGTGCACTTAAGCACTGTACAGCTTCAATCTAAATTCATATACCAAAACGCTTGATTCAGTTAATTTGCTAGTTCTCAGTTCAATCTACGTTAGTCAACAGGTTGCCCTGTAACGTCTATTGAATGAGTTGAACAATTTATTTCAGACTCAAATTTGCCAATCTGTTAATGATTAACTGCATCCTCGTCGGACTGCAGTCAACTGTGATAAATCACAGAAGTTAATAAGATATGCTTTACGCTA
>NZ_JFCC01000148.1:0-334 GCF_000582925.1 Acinetobacter sp. 1294596
GTGTTGAACGAATAAAAAAAGAGTCTGCCGAAGGCTATGGGACATTGTTAAGCGAATTAAAGCGTGGATTTGAAAATAAAACGCCATTAATTGCCTTTACGGATCAGACTTTACCCAAAAAGCAAATTAAAGAGATGGAACAAAAATATCTTGATTGGTCGTTCCATCGTGAAAGTCTAAGGGTGACAAATGAAGATCGGGGCATTGTGTTAGGCGCACCTGGTTCAGGTAAAACAACGTTTTTAATCTCTCAAATCGTGGAGTGGATGAAGTCGGGTCGTAGCTTCGTTGCAACAGACGTAAAGCCAGAAATTTGGGCGATTCTCAAAGCAAA
>NZ_JFCC01000149.1:0-334 GCF_000582925.1 Acinetobacter sp. 1294596
GAAGGAACTAGGCAAAATGGTACCGTAACTTCGGGAGAAGGTACGCTGCTGATGGTGATAGGACTTGCTCCTTGAGCTGTCGGCAGCCGCAGAAACCAGGCCGCTGCAACTGTTTATTAAAAACATAGCACTCTGCAAACACGAAAGTGGACGTATAGGGTGTGATGCCTGCCCGGTGCTGGAAGGTTAATTGATGGGGTTAGCGTAAGCGAAGCTCTTGATCGAAGCCCCAGTAAACGGCGGCCGTAACTATAACGGTCCTAAGGTAGCGAAATTCCTTGTCGGGTAAGTTCCGACCTGCACGAATGGCATAATGATGGCGGCGCTGTCTCCA
>NZ_JFCC01000150.1:0-333 GCF_000582925.1 Acinetobacter sp. 1294596
TAGTATTGCGGTAAGGTAGAACAACATGACTATGAGTTGTATCTGGCAGTTAATGATATTGATCACACGAAGACAAAAGCAGCTTCGCCGCAAACAAATGGTATCTGTGAGCGTTTCCATAAGACGATTTTGCAGGAGTTCTATCAAATTACGTTTAGGAAGAAGCTTTATAGCTCATTGGAAGAATTACAAGTTGATCTAGACGATTGGCTGAAATTCTATAATACTGAACGGACTCATCAAGGAAAAATGTGCTGTGGTCGTACACCACTTGAAACTTTACTTGATGGAAAACGGATTTGGGCTGAGAAGAATTTAGCTCAAATTTAACCT
>NZ_JFCC01000151.1:0-329 GCF_000582925.1 Acinetobacter sp. 1294596
ACTGATTAATAAGTCCCGTTGAGTACCAAATTTAAAAAACCGTGTAGATGATGCTACTAAACAGGCTGTTATTGATTTCGCAATTCAATATCCCGCATATGGTCAGCACCGTACTAGTAATGAATTACGCAAGAAGGGTGTATTCGTTTCAGGGAGTGGGGTTCGCTCTATATGGCTTCGTCATGATTTAGAAAACTTTAAGAAACGTTTAAAAGCACTTGAGGCTAAAGTGGCACAGGATGGTATTGAATTAAATGATCAGCAGATTGCGGCACTTGAACGTAAGCATGAGGATGACGTTGCTTGTGGTGAAATCGAAACAGCTCATC
>NZ_JFCC01000152.1:0-324 GCF_000582925.1 Acinetobacter sp. 1294596
GATATGAACTCTTGGGCGGTATCAGCCTGTTATCCCCAGAGTACCTTTTATCCGTTGAGCGATGGCCCTTCCATACAGAACCACCGGATCACTAAGACCTACTTTCGTACCTGCTCGACTTGTGGGTCTCGCAGTTAAGCGCGCTTTTGCCTTTATACTCTACGCGTGATTTCCGACCACGCTGAGCGCACCTTCGTACTCCTCCGTTACTCTTTAGGAGGAGACCGCCCCAGTCAAACTACCCACCAGACACGGTCCTCGACCCAGATTATGGGTCAGAGTTAGAACCTCAACATTACCAGGGTGGTATTTCAAGGATGGCTC
>NZ_JFCC01000153.1:0-315 GCF_000582925.1 Acinetobacter sp. 1294596
AAGACTACTCATTATTCGTGGGTGTCTCTTTAGTTAATCAAACTCAATATAAGGATTTTATCAATGCAATTTAAAACTGAACTGATCATCTTGGGGGCTAAGTCATCTAAAGGTGACTTTAATGGTAAACCATACGATTCGACTACTGTTTTTTATCAAGCGGATTTGCAATCAGGAGAAAATTTTGTAGGTCAGGTGGGTGAATCAATTAAATGGGGTACATCGTTCAATTTTGAGCGTATTAAGCATCTGTCTTACCCATTTACTTGCACTGCCACAATGGAGCAAGTATCTAACGGTAAATCATCAGTTTTG
>NZ_JFCC01000154.1:0-300 GCF_000582925.1 Acinetobacter sp. 1294596
AACTCGCTGTTTTTTCTTTTACTTGATACTATTGATTAAAGTGGGGACAAAAATTGCTTAAAAAAGACAATAAAAAAGCCCATATTTCAGAAGCTTTGGCGGGCGGGGAAATACAGGCTTTGCAATCTGCAAACGCAGATCAACACAGGGATAGAATAACACGTTTTGCGACTTTGAAACATAGGGCTAAGAATCAGGAAAATTATTTATTTACCCTGGCTAAGTTTAAAGAGAACTATGAAAAAGACGTTAAAAACGAAGAATCTATCAAAGCTCTAAAATCTGCTCAGAAATTGAATG
>NZ_JFCC01000155.1:0-211 GCF_000582925.1 Acinetobacter sp. 1294596
ACATATTTATAATCCTTCAGAGCCATAATTATTAGCTAGTTTTACTTTTCTAATTTTTAGTTTACTACTATAATAACTATTATAACATGTGTGACACACAATTAGTTTATTGCAACTTCAAGTTTTATAATATTCAGAATATAACATCATTTTATTTATATAAGATTTACTCTAAAGTGGATATACATATGACTGATAAGAATATAATGAA